>NZ_CP144906.1:3235000-3543333 GCF_036699995.1 Clostridium beijerinckii
CAGTTTTTATTCCAATTTCCTTCAATTTTGCTAAAGAACGATCTAACATTCTTTTTTCGATTTCATTAACTCTATATTCACTATATATAGCAATATGATATATAAATCCTCTTATACCATCGCTGCCACATAATAAAGCTCCAATTACCTTTCCATCTTCGTTACATGCTACAGAGCTGGCTTTTGGATTCTTTTTTAAATATGTAATTAATTGTTCTTTAGTCACAGATTCTTCTAAAAATGATGAGCCAAAAATATCTCTCCACAGTTTAATTACTTGGTCTATATCAGATTCCTTCATAGCCTTCACCACTATAGTATTATTCATTTATCCCACTCCATTCCTATTCTTAAGTATTATATATTATTATATTGCAAAAATACTTCTTCATCATAATTCTAAAAATATTGCTAGAATTTCAGCCATAATTGTGAATTGTGAAATATGCATTGTAAACTGCAACATATATTTAATAGTAACACTCTATTATTTTATTGGATACATAAATATATTAAATATTGTTATATATTTAATATAGATAAATTATAAGTTAGATGATATCTCTCAACTATAAATAAGCAAGGGTTTAAATCCAAATAATATTTTGAGCAGATTTATCTAATACAATATCACTAGAACTTATATAATTTAAAACTAAAAAATACTTTTTACATAGTCTAATCACCACGTAAAAAGTATTTTTATTATGTTGAATTAATTTATATAGTTTAATATCTGAACTATATATCTACAGATATTTAGAGCCCTAAAACTGTAATTATTATACTTAATTTATAGATAATTCAATTATAAGTTAGATTTATACTATGAAATATATCCTAACTAGAAATGGGTAATATACTTTTGTGGAATGTTTCATTGGTAATTATGATGGATGTGATTCTTTGGCTATAAGTTGTTCCAAATGTGCTAGTTCAAAGCTTGTTCTTTGAGGCTAGCACTTTGGGTGCAACTTTATAGCCTTAGAATCACCCATCAGAATTACCTAGAAACTGGAACAAAAGTACATTATTCATTCCGGCGAGATATACGCATAAGTATAGATTATAGTTGGTTTATCTATATCTTAAATCTAGCTAATTCCTCTCCCAATTTTTCTGAAAGTGATTGAAGTTCCTCTGCATGCTTAGTGAATCTAACCATAGCAGAATCTATTTCTTCTGTTGATGCACTAACTTCCTCTGATGCAGCTGCAGTTTCTTGTGATATTGATGAAATATTTTCAATTTCAGCTATTACACTTTGTTTACTTCTATTTATATCAACTACAGATGCTTTTACCTCATTAACCTTAGCACTCATTACCCCAATTGATTCTATTATCTCTTTAAATATTTCCAGTGTCTTACCTACTGCTAATTCCTGTTCTTTTACCATATTCTCAGCAGTTACAATGGCACCTGTTGCTTTATCTGACTTATTTCTTATATTTACAATAATCTCCTTTATCTCTTCAGTAGATACTTTAGATTGTTCTGCAAGTTTTCTTATTTCTTCAGCCACAACAGCAAAGCCTTTTCCTGCTTCACCAGCACGTGCTGACTCTATGCTTGCATTTAATGCTAAAAGGTTTGTCTGTTCTGTTATTTGAGATATTTTTTCAGATATAGTATCTATCGTTTTAGTATTTTCAGCCATTTCTTGAACAATTCCATTAACTTCATCTGTAGCATTTTTCGTCTTATCTGATTTTTCTATCAAAGTGTCAATCATAGATAGTCCTTTTGCTCCTAATTCCTTAGTATTTGCAGAAAGTTTGTCCATTTCATGTGAGTTTTCATTAATTTCATCTAATTTACCTGATAGCTCATTCATTTCTAAAACCCCATGCTGAGCATTCTGAGACTGATTAACTGCACCATGTGAAACGTCTTCTATTGATTTTGATACTTCTTCTATTGATGCTGTTACCTCTTCTGACATATTTGCTAGGTTTGATGATGTCTCTAATACTGTTTTAGATGATTCTGTAACATTTTCTATAAGCTTTGATATATTAGATATCATATCATTAAAAGATTGTGAAAGTTCCATAAATTCATCTTTTGTAGATAAATTTATCGATGCAGTTAAATCTCCCTTTGAAGTTTTTTCAAATACTTCTTTTAACTTTTTAATATTTTGTGCTATACCTTTACTTAAAAATAATGATAGCATTATACAAATTATTAATATAACTAAAGATATGTATACTGTTGTCGCGAGTATTGAATTGGTATCATTAGTTACTTCTTTCTCATCAAGAGTAGCTACGACCTTCCATCCAGTAGTAGGGTTTGTCCCATATACTCCAAATTTCTTTGTATTATTAAATTCATATGTTAAGAATCCCGCATTATTATTTTTTACATCTTCCCAAAATGATTGCTTAGATGCTACATCTGTTCCAATTAAATCTTTATTCTTATGCGCTATCATATTTTTACCATCTATATCTGAAACAAATATATATCCGGTATTACCTATTTTCTTAGTTGATATCTTTTCTGTAATTGTATCTAAAGACACGTTCATTGCACATACACCAACTAATTTTCCATCCTTTTCCACTGCCTTAGCTATAGCTACAACATTTTTTCCAGTTTGAGCACTTTTAAATGGTAAAGTTATTATAACTTGGTCTTTATGTTCTATTGCTTGCTTATACCAATCCCTATCACTAGCCTTATATCCATCTGGCATTTTCTCACTAGGATATATTTCAAATTTATCATCTACACTTGCAAAATATGTACTAAAGATATCGTTATCACTTTCCTTGACATCTTTTAACATACTAGCTATAGCTAAGTATGATTCATCTTTATCAGAATTAACAAAATTATAATTAGTTGATAATGCTTTAGTCATGCTTACAAACCCACTAAAATAGTTATCAATTCCATCATTTAATTCTAAAAGAGTTTGTTGACTTGTAAGTTTCAATTTTTGATTAAGAATCGATTTAGCTTGTTCATTGGCACCAAATCCAAGAATTATCAAAGGAATTAAGCATATTCCTAATAAACTCATAACAAGCTTGGTTCTAATACTTTTTAGTTTAATTTTCTTTAACTTCATTATTATTTCCCCTTTATCGCAAGTATATTAAATATTTATAAATATTGTTGTACAAAATTTTATTGTAAAGTAGTATTACTGTGTTATAAAAACAAAAAAGTCTCATTTCATAAATTTCACAAAATAAGACTCATTATAATTTAAATTATATTAACTTTTACCATCATTTAATCATATTGCCATTATATATGTAGTGTCTTTTATTGTCAATACTTATTATTTTTATCGAAAATCGTTAGAATTCATACTATTTGATTACCGATAAATGTTTTACTGTAAATTAGGAAATATTTTTTAATATATATTTTAATTCACAATGCACATTTCACAATTACAGCTAAAATTCTTGTAATATTTTTAGAATTATCATAAATGATTATTTTTGCAATATATATTCTAAAAAAATTAATTCATCAAAAGCCATCTCAATCTATAAATCAATGCAAGTTAATTATCTGTTTCTTCAAAAGAACTTATTAAATCTCAGTACACAAAGTTTTCATCAATTTATTAATGCTAAAAAATATATAGGTACAATATAAAATTGCATCATTAAATTTCAGAAATAAATCTGTTACATAAACTCTCAGCAATTTAATATACTATAATTAGTGTATTTTCTGTCAGCCTATTAATTTTCACATTAAGTATTAATTATATGCTTTCACATAAATATTAAATAAGGAGGATTATATATGTTTACTTATATCTTAATATTATTAATTTGCATTTTACTGTCAACTATAATAAGTAGATTTATACCTTCCTTATCAGTTCCTATTGTACAAATTGCAATTGGATCACTAATTACAATAATACATTCAGAATTTAGTATTGAGCTGGATCCTCATACATTTCTAGTAATGTTTATTGCTCCCCTTCTTTTCCGTGATGGGAAAAATGCAGATAAAAGATCTCTATGGAAACAGAGAAGAAATATCCTTTTAATGGCACTAGCTTTAGTTATCGCAACTGTAATATTAGTTGGATTAATTATAAATAAGTTAATTCCATCTATTTCATTGCCTTCAGCTTTTGCACTTGCAGCTGCTTTATCTCCAACTGATTATGTTGCTGTCAGCGTACTTTCAAAAAAAATCTCACTTCCAAGGAAAGTACTTCATCTTATCGAAGGCGAAGGACTTATGAATGACGCATCAGGCCTAGTATCTTTTAAATTCGCATTAGCTGCAGTACTAACTGGAACATTCTCATTATTCGATGCAACTATAAGTTTTTTTATAGTCTCTATTGGGGGAATCATTGCAGGATTAGTTTTAGAGCATATTCTAATTAAGTTCGAGCTTTGGATAAGAAGTCTTGGAATGGAAGATATTACAGTTGAAATACTACTTCAAATTCTAACACCATTTATAATATATCTTGTATCAGAGGAAGTATTTAAAGTCTCAGGTATATTAGCTGTGGTTGTAGCTGGAATGGTATATTCACTATCATCTAAAAAACTGAAGTTTAGAAATGCTAGACTAAATGCTGTATCAGAAAATACTTGGTCAGTTTTGGCCTACGTTCTAAATGGTCTTATATTTATAATAGTTGGATTGCAACTGCCAAATATAATTAAAATTGCTTTTTATGAAGTTACAATCAATAATTTTGAAGCTATCATTGATGTTTTATTAATAACATTATCTTTACTTACACTTAGATATCTATGGGTTTTATTTATGTATAGGTTTGGAGATAATGCCTGCAAAGCAGAAAAAAGAAGTGTTAAATTTCACGCTGCACTTTTAACTTCCCTTTCAGGAGTAAGAGGAGCTGTCACATTAGCTACAGTTCTTTCGATTCCTTTGGCATTAGAAAATGGTGAACCCTTTCCTGAGAGAACATTAATTTTATTTTTGTCCGTTGGGGTAATTCTAACTACACTTCTTATTACAACTTTCATATTACCCCTATTTGCTAATAAAAATATCCCTAAAGAGACCGATTATTTACAGATAATGAATAAAGCACAGATAAAAGTTTGGGATAACACTATAAATAAATTAAAATTAGAAATTGATAATAAAAAGTACATTAATATGATTATAAGCGAGTATAAATATCGTATTCATCAATTAAAACGTGGAAATTCTTATTATAAGAACTGGAACAGGAGCAGCAAAGAGGAAAAGAAATGGATGCTTATATGTTTTAAAAAAGAAATTGAAAATACCAGAAAGATGTTACAAGAAAATAAGATAGATGAATCAACTGCATACTTTTATGAAAAATCAGTTAGAAATAAAATCAAATTAATGTCATCAGTTGAAGGTTTTTCGTTGATTTTCAAAGAGGCTTTAATGCGGATTTCTTCTTTAATTTTTAATATTAAAAAACTTAGGTATATATTAAGAGGAATTGAAAACAAAAAAAGAAGTGAACAACAATTAAAAGATTTAGCCATGAAAGACCTTTATTTTACTAATGCAAAATACTTAATTCAATATGTTAAATCTATCATCACTCCTGAAAATGAAGAAACGCTAAAGAAAATAATTTTATATTATCAAGGTGTCTATTGGGTTGCAAGCAAACCAATCTTAGGAAAAGCTAGCAAGTATGAAAAGAAAAAAATTCAAATTAAAGCAATGCAACTAGAAAGAAATACTATACAATCTTTATTTGAAAATGGAGATATAACTTGGAATATAGCATCTGAACTAAGAAAAAATCTAAATTATATTGAAAGTGATGTTTTAAGATAATAGGCTTTTATTTTTATAAGCCTATTTTTTATTTTCTAGAAATTCATATTTAAGTTAAATCTATGAGAAGTTATTGGAGAGACTAATTCTGAAATCTACAGTTCCAGAATCACCTACGGTTTTTTTATGTTATTTTACATTTAGTGTTGCACTTCTAATTCTAAAAAAATGATTTCCATATAGTATAAATTTTTTATTGAGAGATAATCTAATATTGAATATTATAATTTGACAAGTATGCACGGAGGATTAAAATGAAGATATTAAAAAAGGTACTATCTCTTACTTTCATATCTATATTTTTATTATATAGTATTAGCCAAACTTCATATGCCAGCCCGGATATTAGTTCTCAAACTCCACTTAAAGTAGGTGTATTCTTAAATAGTTTTAATGATCTATTTATTTCTAATGTAAAGAAAAACTTAGAGGATATTCAAAAACAAAATGAAAATAAAGTCCAATTTACTTTTTTTAATGCCAATGGAAACCAAGTTGTTCAAAATGAAGATGTTGACAAAGCACTCAATGAGAACTTTAATCTTCTTGTATTAAATCCAGTCAGCACCAATATGGATCAGCTTCAAGATACTCTCAATAAAATAGCACAAAAGGATATTCCATTAATTTTATACTATGCAAAAACTAAACCAATAGTAAATTTTATAAAAAATTATCATAATTCTGTTGTTATTGATACAGATGTTGATCAGTCTGGAATTATTCAAGGCAAAATCATAGTAGATACATGGAATACTAATAAAGAAAAATTAGATAAAAATAAAGATAATATAATTCAATATATCATGTTAAAGGGCCCATCTAATAGTCCAGAAACAATTGAAAGAACTAAATATTCTATATTAACAATTAATGAAGCAGGAATAAAAACTCAAGAGCTTTTATCAATACCTTATAATTGGGAAGAGGAATGTGGTAGAACTTCAATGGAATCAACTTTATTAACACTTGATGGTAAAATTGAAGCAATAATTTCTAATAATGACGCCATGGCAATAGGTGCCATTAAAACACTCCAAAAATATGGTTATAATAAAGGTTATAACTCAAGAAACATTCCGATTGTTGGTATTGATGGTTTGCCAAAAGCTCAAGAATTAATTAATCAAGGAATTATGACAGGTACTGTTGTACAAGATTCACAAGCTCATGCCAATGCAATTTACACAATAGGAATGAATCTAATTTCTGGCAACAATCCTCTTAATGGTACCAATTATAAATTTGATGAAAGTGGAGTTACAATTAACATCCCTTATCAGGAATACAAACCACAAAAGCAGTAGCTGAATCACCTAGCTACTGCTTATAAAATTATTCCCTAGTTTTTTCCTACATCAATTCTATAATTGAAGCACATAATAAACAAAAAAATACTAAATATAAATTCTATTTTATACAAAATAACTCTAAGCCCGCATTCTGAGTGCATATTCTTTAGAATATATATTCTGAACCATGTCTGTTAAGGGGTTAAGAATTGCATACAGTTTAAATTTTTGCTTTACAAAATTACTATATATAATATATCTTTAGATTTGAAACTATCTTTTTATGTATCTTATCCTTGGAATTCGCCATTTAAAAACTGCCCTTGCTTTTTTGTTCCATTTATCAAAATCAATGTGCCTGTCCCATCTTCTCTACCATGTTTAAATTCCCCTTCATATTTATTACCATTGGCATAAACTAATGTTCCTATTCCATTCATTTCTCCAGCCTTACACTCACCTTCGTACTTTGCACCATTTGCGTAATTAAATGTACCTTTTCCTTACATACTGTGCCAACATTTTTCTGTGGAGCTTAAAAGGCTATATTATATTTAATCCAGCTTCTAATTCTTTGAATTCACCTTTCTATACTTCAGCCAGAATTATCTGTTTCCATCAGATCATGAAAATATATTCATATGCTTTTCAAATATAGAATACATTAAAAGTTCAAAACTAAATTTTACAAAAAACATATACTTTTTGTCATAATATAACATACCATCTAATTATTTCTTGATCGATAATTTTATTATTGGTATAATAAGGCATTATCAAAAAATTAACTAGTCAATCGGTCTGTCTATTTGTACTTGTTATTCTATTTCATATGTCTAAAGTTAATTTTTTGAAGGTAGAATAACTTTATACCTGCTCAATATATCTAAAAAGCCATATCATGAATATATATAAAAAAGCGTGCTTAAAAATAGAAGTTATGTGTATTGAAGATTTTCTAACATTATGGAGGTAATAAAATGACATATATAGCTATTCTTTTGGTTGTATTAAAATCTCACCCAGTGCTGAGTATTTGCGGATGTATTCTTTTTGGTATCATTAGTCAGTCTGCTTTCCCCAAAAAAGCCAGATTTCATTTAGCAAAATTTTCTATAATATTTTTTGTGATTATTATTGCTAATATTTTTGTAGGACATTTTTTAACTAATATTATTATTGACAATTTTGGTGAAAAAGGAGAAGCTATGATCTTAGATAATTCACCAACATCAGACCAATATAATAATGAAAGAGTTTATCGTTATAATGTTATGATTAGACCCGACAATGATAGCAATGCTATTTCAACTTACTTTTTATCATCTGATTTTAATATTGTTCATAATGATTCACTTAATAGATACTCCTATCCTTCAACTGGAGTCAAATTCAATGTAAAGTATATAAAAGCTTATCCAAAAGCTTTTGTTATTATAGCCAATGATGATAGTGAATATGGTAGACAAGTTCAGATTAATAAGTATTCATCAGAGAAATCTAAAATAGAAAATCAATTAAAAATGGACCCTGAAAACTCCGATCTTAAAGAAAAGCTTAAGGAATTGGATAATAAAATTCAATCTATTATTGATAGCAATAGTGGTAATACTAGTGAGAATGCAAAAAAACTTCAGCTTAACAATTATTTATCAGAAAAATCTAATATAGAAGATCAATTAAAACTTGATCCTGAAAACTCTACTCTCAAGAAAAAACTTGAAGAGTTAAACATAAAAATTCTTTCTATTAATAACAGTAATTTTTCTGGAGAATTAGTCGCTATATTCGGCGGGAAAGGTACAGATTCTGGGAAACTGAATGATGCAAGATATATTACAGTAGATTCTGATAATAATGTTTGGATAGCAGATTATACTGATGGGCGAATTCAGCAGTTTAATAACTCTGGTGAATTCATTAAGATGATTCAAATAAATGGAGATAAAAATGACTCTAAACTAATTAAAGGACTAGCTGCAGATATGAACGGAAATTTATATATCTCTTCTGGTAGCACGATTCAAAAATATAAAATAGCTGATGGTAGTTTATCAGCAACTTTTAAGGGAAATGATTATTATGGTCCTTTAGCAGTTGATAAGGATAATAATATATATTTGCTAACTTCTTCAGCAACAGAAAACACATTATTTAAGTTAAACTCTGATGGAGCAGTACTTGCTCGTTTTAATAATATTATAAAAAAAGCTAATCAAGATGATCCAGGTATGAATGCTGACTTGGCATTAGATAGTTCTGGTAATATCTATATCTTTAGTGAATATAGCAAAAAGATATATGTATATAATTCTAATGGAGATTTCGTTAAATATTTAGATTTAAAGCTTAATAATCAAGATATCAACATTGAGACAATTTCTATAGATAATAGCGATAATTTATATGTAAAAAATTTTAATGGAAATTATAAATTTGACCTTAATGGCAATTTACTTAACATTTTACCTGATAAAAATTACTATAGTACTGATGTGGATTCAAACAACAATATTTATATGTCTGATAATGATGATATATTTGAATATAATCTAAATGGTCCTACACAGTAATAAAGGATTGACTGGCCACAATGCTCTTTATGTAATTTTTGATTATCTTTAATGAATATTTCTCAATGTTCTGCAGATAATATAATTGTTCAGACTCAAACACAAAAAGAGATAGCAATTCCCCCATTCTCCCTGCTATCTCTTTTCTATATATTAAATTCTATTTTTTATCTTAATTCTTTAAACAATTCAAAGCTTTGCTTTCTATTAAATGCATTTGAATAATTTTATAATTTGAATAATCTCTTTTATCTTTCATTTTATAAACTTATATTTCCATTCATATCTTCTGTTCTTTGTGATTCTCTAGAATGAATCTTTTTTCTAAACTTTCTTTTCAAATCATCAAAAACTGTATACATGATTGGTACTACAAATAATGTTAAAATTGTAGAAGTAACTAATCCACCAATTACAGCTTCTGCCATTGGTGCACGCATTTCAGATCCCATGCCATTAGATATAGCAAGAGGAATCATTCCAAAGATCATAGCTAAAGTAGTCATAACTATTGGTCGCAATCTTATTAAACCCGATTGCTTGATAGCTTCTTCTCTTTCCATGCCTTCGTTAATTCTTTGCTTAGCTGCATCTATAAGCAATATTCCATTCTTTGCAACTAACCCCATAAGCATTATTATACCTATAATAGACATTAAACTTAATTGAGTTTTGCAAACAAATAAACCTAAAACAGCTCCAATTATTGCAAGTGGCAAAGAGAATAATATAGATATAGGATCAACGAAGCTTTCAAACTGTGCTGCCATAACTAAATATAAGAATAATGCAGCCATAGCCATTGCCTGCTCTAAACTTCCGAGGCTGCTTGTCATAGATCCCCCAGCTCCTCCTAAAGATACCGAAATACCTTCTGGCATATTCATTTGAGTTTGAATCTTTTTCATGAATGAATTCATGAAAGTTCCTGAAGCTGAACCTGAAATATTACAAGATATCTGCATTTCTGCAAGTCTATCATATCTAGTCAACTGTGCTGACGCTGTTTCAAAAACCTCATCTGTTACTTCTGATAGAGGAACGAGCTTATTATTTGAACCTGAAACATAAACTTGTTTAAGATTATCAAGGCTTGCACGTTGATCTTTTTGTAAATATAATACTACGTTATCTCTATTTTTTCCATCATCATACTTAGTTACAGTCGTACCACTAAATAAAGTCTTTAACGTAGTCGCAGCATCCGAACTGCTTACTCCTAAATCTGCCGCTTTATCGCGATTAACTTCTAAAGCTATTTCTGGAAGACCTGATTTATCATTACTACTTATTTCTCTTACCCCAGACTCTTTAGCCAATTCTTCTTTTACTTTTTGTCCAAAAGCTTGAAGCTCTTCCCTATTGTCTCCAACAAGTTCAAAAGTTGCATCTTTTGATGATCTTCCACCACTTGCCATAGAGGCAGCTGCTACTGACACTTGTGCTCCTGGTATGTTCTGTAGATTTCCACTAAGTTTTCTAGCAAAATCTCTTGAATTTTCTTTACGTTTGTTTTTGTCTGTTAGTTCTATTTTAATTGATGAACTATTTTTTGAAACAGTAGTATACATACCACTGACCTCTGGATATTTCTTAATAATACTTTCAATTTGTTTAGCTTTTTCTGATGCATTATCTAATGTTATACCTGAATCAAAATTTGCACTTACAGTCACTTGATTATTATCTGTTGATGGCATCATAGTAAATCCAAGAGATGAAATAAGTGTAAGACTTCCTGCAAACATAACTCCTGCAACTATTATAATTATTAGTCTATGATGAAGAGACATAACTAAAAGCCTTGAATACTTATGCGCTAAGATATCAAACTTACTATTAAATCCCTTAAAGAATTTGCTAAGAATATTTTCTTTTTTATTTCTTTTTATTCTTAACATTTTAGATGATAGCATAGGCACAAGAGTAAAGGATATAAACAATGAGACTGCCATACTAAATACAACTGTTAGGCCAAATTGAAAGAAGTATCTTCCAATTGTTCCACTTACCATTGATACTGGTAAGAATACAGAGATAACAGCTGATGTTGTAGCTATTACGGCAAAGCCTATTTCAGAAGTCGCTTCTCTAGCTGCCTCTCTTGGAGATTTTCCCATATGCAAATGCCGCACAATATTTTCTATAACAACTATAGCATCATCTATCAAAAGTCCTACAGCAACTGATAATGCCATTAAAGTCATTGTATTTAGAGAAAAAGCTTTTACCTTCATGCAAACAAAAGTTGTTATTATTGAAATTGGAAGTGTTGTTGCACTTATAAGGGTACTTTCCCATTCATTTAAAAATAAGAATACTATGACAACTGCTAGTATACAACCATCCCTCATAGTTTCTAAAACACTATCTATTGTGCTTTGTATTGATACTGAATCATCACTTACAATATCAACATGCACCCCTTTTGGTAAAGATGATTTAAGCTTAGTCAATGTCTTTTTTACATCGTCTGCCAATTGAACAGTATTTGAACCAGATTGCTTAACTATATCAATACCAATTGCTGGCTTTCCATCGTAATATGCATAACTGCTTCTATCTGCAACTCCATCTTCTACTTCTGCAATATCTTTTACTCTGATTTCCGTACCATTTTTATTAGCTATTAAGATATTTTTAAAATCATCTACTTTTTTTATCTTACTGCTTATTTTAACAGAAATCTCATTATCTTTATCGGTGATTTTCCCCGTAGATTGGTCTACATTATCCTTTTTAATTGCATTTGATACATCAGTTGTTGCAAGTCCATACTTTAAAAGCTTATTATTATCTAATTTTATATGGATTTCCCTTGTATCTTCACCAGATATATTTACTGATCCAATACCAGACACTGTGTATAGTTTCTTTTCAATGGTATCAACAACATCTGATAATTGTTGGTTATCATCTAATCCGTAAACAGCAACAGATAAAATTGATGTTGCTGATGAATCAAATTTAGAAATAATCGGTGTATCTATGTCATTTGGTAGCCCCCTAATACTTGAAACTTTATCTCTCACTTCTTGGGCTGCAACTTCTGGATCTTTATCTAAATCGAATTGTATATTAGTCCTTGAACTTCCTTCTGTTACAGTTGATGTTATATGACTAACTCCCGAAATTTTCCCAACTGCATCTTCTACAGGTTTTGTAACATTTGTCTCTATATCTGTTGGAGATCCTCCTGTTTCTGTAATGGAAACTGAAACTGATGCATTCTCAGCTTCTGGCATGTCATTAACAACTAATCTTTCATAACATACCATACCCACAATCGCAAAAACTAACATGATAACTGTGATAAATACTGGTCTTTTAATACTAATATTTGCTATATTCACCTATGGTCCCTCCTACTTAGAAGTTGTGTCTTCTGTGCTGTCATCTTGCTTTACTACTGCATCTACTTCACTACCGTCTTGCAGTGTACTTGTATTTGAACAGATTATTTGATCTCCATCTTTAATGCCAGATGCTATTTCTACATTATTACCATTAGTTTCCCCAATAGTAACTTTAGTTTTCTTAGCCGTTCCATTATCATTAATAAAAACATAATAGTCGCCTTCATTTCCTACCAAAGCATTAACTGGTACAGTGATTATTTCATTGTTTTGATCACTTACAAGCGTCACCTTTCCATAAATACCTGGCAATAAAGACTTATCACTGTTATCTATTTTAACTTTGCAGTTAAATACCCTTGAAGTTGGATCAGCTGCTGCATCAATAGTTTGTATTGTTCCATTATGAGTTTGGTCACTTCCTTCAACTATAACGGTAGCTGCCTGTCCTATTTTTACTCCACTTATTTTTTCTTGTGGTACCTGTATTGTTGCATATACAGATGATACATCATTAACAATTGCAAGGGCTGTACCTGTAGATGCCATTTGCCCAATATTCATACTTTTACCACTTATTACTCCACTTATTGGTGCTTTAATTACTGTGTTAGCTAAATCACTTTGGTTTTTAGCTAAAGCTACCTTCTGTGCTTCTAAATTTGCTTTTGATGTTTCAATACTTGCCTGTGAACTTTGAATACTTGCATTTCCTGAATCATAATCTGCCTTAGCTGAATTTAAAGCTTTTTCAGCTGCTTGAAGATCTGTTTGTGATATTGCTCCACCATCAAATAGTGATTTTTGTCTTTCGTAATTACGCTGAGCATCATCTAAATTAATTTTATACTTTTGCAGGGCTGCCTGCGATACATTTAATGATTGCTCTGCTACTTCTACTTGTTTCTCATTCACAGCTATTTGAGCTTGTGCAGTTTTTATACTATTTTGTATATCTTGATCATCTAAAGTTGCTATTGTATCACCTGCATTTACATATTGTCCATTTTCAACTGATACGGAAACAATTTTCGCTGCTATTTTACTTGTTACTGTACCTTGTTGAACAGCCTCTAAACTAGCCTTGTATGCATCTCCTGCATTTTTTTCTACTGTTTTAGCTGTCTGTACTTCTACTGATGTTTTGCTTGCAACTGCTTGAGTTGATTTGCCTTTTGCACTTGCTGATAACCTACTTTTAAGTGCAATTGCTCCCCCTACCACAACTGCAATAATCACAGCATACACAACTATTTTTTTTACGTTTTTCATTGTGATCCTCCTCTATTTGTAACATCATATATTGCTTTTCTTATATAATTACTTCTATATCTTCTTTTGCTTCCACTCCTCTTAAAACACTCCTATGGATAATTTTCATTTTTGCTCATGTTTATTAAACTTCTGAGAATTTAACATTCAACTTATCTATAATTCTTAGAAGCATAATTTTATATAATCCCATTGTCATTAGTCATATTTTCACATTATGTAGAATACTATCAATCTGGGCATCTATGTATATTTTTTCATATCTTTATAAACAATTTCTAAACTTTTTTAGATTTTAAAATATAATCTAAAACTAACGATATAATTTTCAAGATAAAAACAGAAATGGCTACCCCACGCTCTCTTTTGATTACTTTTTTACAAGTTAACCTCAGCCTCATCTTATTTATATAACCGCCTTTGAAAACTCAAAAGTTTTATTCCATTCTAGTATTATAAATACTAGAAAATAAAAAGATCTTAGATTAATAAATTTATTATTAGTCTAAGATCTTTTCTTAATTTTATAGATATACAGTTTAAACATTTAACTTTTTAAATAAACATATTTACAAATTTTCCAAAACTTCAACATTACATATTCATTAAAAATTATAACTTAAATGTAAGTAATACTTCTTATCTCATTTGCTATATTTTTAATAATGAACTATAATTTAAATCTATATCCCGCGCCCCACACAGTCTCAATGAATTGAGGATTGCTGCTATCTTCCTCAATTTTATCTCTTATTCTATTAATATGCACAGTAACAGTTGCAACATCTGCAAAGGAATCCATACCCCAAATTCTGTCTAAAAGAATTGTTTTTGAAAATACGATATTAGGATTTGTTGCTAAAAATAACAGCAATTCAAATTCTTTGTTAGCCAATTTAACTTCTTTATCAGCTACATATACCCTTCGTTCCCTTTTTAATATTTTTAACCTTTTAAATACCATGACTCCATTACCTATATTGTCTTTTTTACCAATTGAAGTTAGTCTATCATAGCGTGAAAGATGTGCATTTACTCTAGCGACAAGCTCACTTGGATCAAAAGGCTTAACAATATAATCATCTGCTCCAATATTAAAACCTTTTATTTTATCTACCGAATCCTTTTTAGCTGTAACCATCAGTATAGGTATCTCCTTATTACTTCTTATCTCTTTGCAAAGCTGAAACCCATCTTTACTTGGAAGCATTAAATCAAGCAGTATTAAATCAAATTCCTTATTCAATGCAAAATTTAATCCGTCTTCTCCATTAAAGGCAATTTCAGTTTTAAATCCGCTTGCCTCAAGATAATCCCTTTCTAGTTCTGCAATCAATTTATCATCTTCTATTATCAATATTCTTCGCATCTTCTTTTCTCCCATTATGTTTATATGTAATTAAGCTTAATAAGCAATATAATTTTTCTTACCGCAATAAATATATAAACTCTAAATAATGTAATTCTTTTTTTATCGTTTAGTCCACAATTCCTTCTAGCTTAAGATATATTTTTATAAATTAACCTTTTTAGAATATATATGTTAAATTTTCTTATTAATCGGCAAAGTTATAATAATAGCTAATCCATTGTCATTTTTAGCAGTAATTGTACCATTATGAGCTTTTATTATATATTCGCAAATTGAAAGCCCAAGTCCACTTCCTTCACTTGAATTGGCTCTCGATTGGTCTTCCCTATAAAAACTAGCAAATAGTTTTGATAAATTTTCTTCTAAAACTCCTGGCCCATCATCCTTTATTTTTAAAACAACGCTGCCTTCCATTTCTTCTATGGTAATATCTACCTTACCATATTCTTGCACTTTGTATTTTACACTATTCTCGAGTATATTTGTAAGCACTCTTCGAATTTCTTCAAAATCCATTCTAATAAAAATATTATCTTTACAATTATTTTTATAAGTTAAATCAATACCCTTGCCTCTAAATTCTGGTATAGCATTACTAAAAAAATCTAAAAAGAACTCATTGCAATTTATATTTTCAAAGTTAAAAGGAAATTTTCCAGTATCTAATTTGGAAAAGAAAAATAATTTATCTACAAGATTGTCCATATCACAAGTTTTACTATATATAATTTCATAATACCTTTCACGTTTTTCATCTGTATTTGCAATTCCATCCTTTAATCCTTTTGAATATCCTTTAATTGTTGTTAATGGTGTACGTAAATCATGAGATATTCCTGCGACCAATTCCTTTCTATTTTGCTCATATTTTAGCTGCATATCAATTGATTCTTTAAGCCTTACTCTCATCTTATCAAAATCCCTACAAACTTTTGCAAATTCATCTGTCCCTTTATAACTCAGCTTAAAATCAAGGTTTCCTTCTTCTATTTGCCCTGCGCCATAGCTTAGTAACTCTAAAGGTTTAATCAAACTTTTAGATACTCTTGATGATAATATACCATTAGTTAACATAATTATAAGCAGCGCTACTATGAATACAACCCCCATGTAACTTAATAGAAAAGTTCTTGCTTCTGCTTTCATTTGCTGTCTGCTCATTAAATTATTATTTGATTTTACAGCAAGCATATTAATATTTTTTCCATCTTTAGTTAAACTATTTTTAACTAAACTAATAGAATTAACCTCAAGAACTATAGAATCTGAAGATGTAAGAACGTCTCGTTCAAGCTTGGACATAGCATTTTTATCAGCATCAGTTATATTAGAAAATATCGTATCACCGTCACTCGTAATTATAAAGTCATAACCGGCATTTTTAAGATCTTCCTTCGTCTTGTTATAATCATTAATTTTATCATAATTATTCCTAATTTCTTTATTATACATAAATAAAGTTTTCTGAATAAATGATATTCCACTATCCTCTTCAAAAACTTTTATTTTCTTACCATATATCTCTGTAAATCCTTCTAGAACTCCAACTGCAATAACCACTATCAATATTGCTGGAACTATCAACATAAAAAGATTTGACATAGCCAGCCGTTTTTTTATCATCATAATTACAATATCTCCTTCTAATTTCCCTGTTAATCAAATACTTTCATTAAAGTATGCCCCTCTAAAATGGCTAATTTTTAGCTTACTCTCATAAATTAACATAATTATAATATAAAATACCACTTTATTCATCGTTAATCAATGCTAGTGTTTCAATAATTCGATCATTCTAAACTAATCTATCAATAACTTCACAACCAATACGACACTTATAATAATATGACCTACTTCTATTATAAAACTACTCATTTTTACACATCTGCTCCTTATATCTATAAATTTTTACTTTATCTAGGCATGAGATGAAAGTATAACAGCTCCAAGGTCAATCTTTACCTTAGAGCTGTTATTATTAATGTATTAATAAATTTCATGAAAAATATTCTTACAATTGTAACTGCATATTTGTTAATTTTATATCATTCTGACAATTAATGATTTTATTCGTAAAATACCTTATTAAGTCGTTTTTATCCTTCTGCCACTACTGCATCTGTTTCTTCTTGTTTGCCTTGTTTTAATAAAAGTGTTGGAATTATTACAATAGCAGTTATGATTGAAATTATAAACATTGTCTCATTAAGTGCTTGAAGCTGTGCCTGACTTGCAACTTCCCCAAAAATCTTACTTAAAGCAATTCCTTTAGCATCACTGCTTGATATCCCGCCCTTAATAAGTGCACCTTGAAGCATTTCAAATAGCTTCATGCTATTTTTATTAAAAGATGTCACTTGCGAAGCTAAGTTAGAATAATCAACCACATTTCTATGTTGCATAATACTTGTAATAATTGTGACACCTATGGAAGTCCCTACTTGCTTAACTGTATTAGTCAAAGCAGATGCATTTGACATTGCTGTCTTTGGTAATCCACTAAAACCTACGGTCTGAACTGGTGCCATAAGAAATCCTACGCCAAAACCTCTAATCATTAATAGGATTGTGATATCTATATTAGCAGTATCCAACGTAATTTTCGACATACTATAACTGTTAATGCCTATCAAAATCAACGCAAATACAGCAAATAACCTAACGTCAAATTTATTACCAATTTTTCCATATAAAATCATTGATATAGCTGTCGCTATTGCTTCTGGAAATAAAATCAAGCCTGTACTCATCGAATCAAGACCCTTTATTTGTTGAAGAAATATTGGCATCAGAAACACACCACCATAAAGCGCTAACATCGCAACATTCATTATAATATTACTCATACAGAATGTATAATTCTTTAAAAGTTTTAAATCAAGCAAGGGTTCTTCAATAAGTAATTCATTTACAACAAATATTAAAAGGCTGTAACATCCAACAATCATAAGAATGATATTTTTTATGTCGTTCCAGTCCAAATCACTTTTCCCAAGTACATAGAGAACGCATGACATTCCGATACTTGAAGTTAAAAATCCAATAATGTCGAATTTCTTTGAGGACTTATGTTCCGATTTCTTAAATATAAGTATAGCCATTATTGTAGCTGCTATTCCAACTGGAAGGTTTATAAAAAAGAGAAATCTCCAATTGAAATTTTGAATGATATATCCACCTAAACTTGGTCCTAGGGCAGGTGCCGCCATTACGCACATTCCCATTACCCCTATTGCCATTCCTAGCTCACTTTTATCAAAAGTAGTCATTAATATTGTCATACCAAGCGATATTATACAAGCTCCTCCAATTCCTTGAATTACTCTTGCAATTATCATTATAGTTTCATTCCATGAAATACCACATAGTAATGAACCTAAAGTAAATAAAATCAACGCAGTAACAAATACATTTTTAGTTCCAAATCTATCTCCAAAATAACTTGTTGACGGAATTGTAACTCCCAAAGTTAGAGTATATGCACTAACAACCCATTGTATTTGATCTATAGATGCATTAAATGTCTGCATCATTTTTGTAATAGAGATATTAATAATGCTTGTATCAAGATTTGCCATAAAAATTGCCATGATTACAACACTCATAATAAGCCATTTAGATGAAGATTCTTTTTTATTTTCCATACTTCCACCTACTTTATATGTATTTTTATATCTGCATTTGTACCAGGTAGAAGATTAGCATCATTTTTCTCAAATTCAATTTTTACAGGTACCTTTTGAACAACCTTAGTGAAAGTTCCACCAGAAGAGGATGGTAGAAGTGAAAATGCTGAATTTGAAGCTTTTCCTATATACTCAACTTTACCTTTAAATGATTTCCCTTCAAATTGATCAATTTTTATATCTACACTTTGTCCTTCATGTAATTTTTCAACCTTGATTTCTTCTATATTAGCAGTTATATAAAGCTTTTCTGGATCAGTCATTACAGCAAGTGTCGATCCAGCCGAAACATATTGTCCCTCCTCAGCTTCCTTTTTAATAATTATCCCATTAGTTGGTGCTCTAAGTAAGGCTGAATCAATATTAGCATCTGCTAAACCATTAGCATCTACACGACCTAAAATTTGATTTTTTACATCTTTGTCCCCCTCTTTTACATTAAATTCAAGAAGTTTACCTGATACTTGTGGAGTTATGCTGATAAAATCTCCATCAACCTTTGCATCTTCTGTTGAAACAAAGTTTTCATTGTTATACCAGTAATAAAACCCTACTCCACCAAGAGTAATTAACATTGCACATAATATTAATAAAATTATTGTTTTACGTTTTTCTTTCATCACGGTCATCCTTTCTTAGCCTTTTATACCAACTTCAGCAAACATACCTGGTTTCAATTGCCCCTTTGAATCTGTTAAAAGAATTTTAACTAAAACATTGGAGTTTTGAGAGTTTAATGTTGAATTTATTACTGATATGGTTCCTTCAAATTCTGAATCTTCTATTTCTGATACTTTAACTGCTACAGCTTGTCCTTCTTTCAAATCTTTTACAATCCTTAGAGGTGCATATGCATTCACACACAAAGCATCTGGATTAGATATTGAAATAAGTGTGCTGCCAGGTGCTGCCATTTCGCCTTTACTTATATTCTTAACAGTAACATTACCTGAAATAGGTGCTGTAATGGTTCCATTACTTAATGCCACCTGCGCTGTTTTCACTGCTTCTTCAGCTTGATGTACTTGAGCCTTGTAAACATCTATACTTGTTTCTGTAGCACCATTTTTAAGCATTTCTAATTGTTCTTCTGCAGACTTTTGTCCTGACTCAGCTGATGTAAGCTGTTGCTGTGCAGTTTCAAGCTGCACCTCTGTAGCTGCGCTAGCATCAACTAAAGCTTTTGTACGATCATAATTCTTTTTAGCAACATCATAGGTTGCTTTAGCGCTATCCAAAGTTGCTTGCGCTTGTGATATTTGTTCAGGCCGAGTGCTATTCATAGCATTATTTAAATTTGCATTTGCAGTATTTACTGCTGCCTGTGCTTGATCTACCTGTGCCTGAAGATCCTGAGTATCTAATTTAATCACAGCATCACCTTGATTTACAGTTGATCCTACATTAACTAATACATCTGAAACTCTAGCAGAAATTTTTGAAGATACATTAACTTGATTATCAGTCTCAATCTTTCCAGCCATAAGATATATGGAATTTTGCTTATTAACCTCTTCTACTTGAACAGCATTTTCATTCCTATTATTTTTTGCAGCGCATCCCGTAAAAAGAGAGGTTCCTATAAGCGTTGGTAATATAATTAGCAATACATATTTCTTCATAAATTAATTACTCCTTTAACAAACTAATTCATTTTATGCCTTCATTTGAAATTACATCTCGTATATCTTCAGTTCTTATAATTTCAAAGATTGGATCTAAAACCTTTAATAGTACTATTAAATCTTTTCTTAATGAACCATAATCAGCTATTTCTAATTCTATTGATGGTGCTTGCCGGCTTATAGCAGCAAGTATAAGAAAATACTTTTGTGGCCATCGGAGATAAATCACCCCTCCAATAATCCAATTAATAATCTGGAATTTACAAAACCTAAAGGCTACGAATGTTATACTTCCTATAAGGTACTCAGGTACCTTATAGGAAGTATAACATTGGAAATTATAAAATGCAATACTAAATATTTGCATTAATAAATCATAAATATCTCTGAAGCCTAAGAATCCTTAATAGATGCAAGTTCCACCATTTTTTCTTTTTATGTGCATATTCTCAAGAATATATATTTTTTAGAATATTACCATATTGGTTCTAGTATTCTGCCCCTATGCCAAGAACAATAAAAAAATACCTATAGACCAAACACTTTGTTCATGTGTCTTGTTCATAGGTATAGTTTAAATTATCTTTTTGATTTTGTTGAAATTTCGACATTTAGCTTTCTTCCAGCAAATTTCTTTCCAATGCAATGCTTCATTATAGATTCCGCTGCATCCTCTGTTACATTTACAAATGAAAACTTTTCAAGAATATCAATATCTCCGACATCTTCTCTTTTTACCTTTGCATTCTCATTAAAGAAATCCACTAGCTTCCTTGGATTAATTTTATCCAAGCGTCCTACATTCAAAAATAATCTCTTGTAATCTGTCTTTGAACCTATTTCATTTTCAGTATAGTCATAATTCACTTCCTTGCTATATACCATATCCATCAATGCCGCTGCCACTTCTACGAGGTTAAACTCTTCATCAAGTTCTGTTGCCATCGGTATAAATTTCTTATAGCTATCCTGCTCCAAGGTTTCCTTTATCTTTGAAAACATATTTTTGTACTTTGAAACAAATATTTCATCGACAGTAGGAATTTCTCTTCTTCTTATCTTGCTTTTTGTCACCTTTTCAATATGCTTAAGAGACATATATTCCCTTGCAGTAACTAGTGTGTAAGCAACACCTTTTCTATTTGCTCTACCTGTTCTGCCTATTCTGTGAACATAGGATTCTACGTCCTGAGGCAAATCGTAATTTATAACGTGAGTTACATTTTCAACATCTATACCTCTTGCTGCAACATCAGTTGCTATTAAAAATTCTAAATTTCCTTCTTTAAATTTTCTTAAGGTATTTATTCTCTGATTTTGATTCATATCTCCATGCATTCCTTCAGCAGTATAACCTCTCCCTTGAAGACCTTCTACCAGTTCATCAACGTTCCTTTTGGTCTTACAAAAGATTATTGCAGATGCAGGTTCATCAACATCCAGTATCCTACATAGTGTTTCAAATCTATCCTTGTTTTTAATTTCATAATAGTATTGATCCACTGTAGCTACAGTCATTGCATTTTTTAAAATGGCTATGTGTTTCGTTTCAGACTTCATATATCTTTTAGCAAGCCTTTTGATCTCTTCAGGCATAGTAGCTGAAAACAACATTGTTTGTCTGTCTTGATTTGAATTTTTTATTATTTCTTCTATATCGTCAATAAATCCCATGTTTAACATTTCGTCGGCTTCATCCAATACAAGAAATCTAATAGAGCTCAAGTTTAAAACTTTTCTTCTTATTAAATCCAGCACTCTCCCCGGAGTTCCTACTACTATATCTATCCCTCTACGTAAAGCTGAAATCTGTCTGTCAATAGGTTGCCCACCGTATACAGGCAGCAACTTAATCTTAGTAAATTTAGCTATACGATTCAATTCATCATTTACCTGTATAGCCAGTTCTCTTGTAGGCGTTAGTATTATACTATTTACCTTACCATCTTGCTTTCCAATTCTGCTTAATATTGGTGCACCAAATGCCAGTGTCTTTCCTGTTCCTGTTTGTGCCTGCCCAATAACATCATGACCTTCTAAAAGAACTGGTATTACCTCAGCTTGAATCTTAGAAGGTTCTTCAAATCCCATTGCATCAATGGCTTTAAGAATACTCTCATCAAGACCTAATTCGCTAAATACCTTATTTTCCAAATTAATCCCTTCTTTCTTTTTTTATAGAATTTATACATTTATCTTATCTATAGCTACTGTAACACTCCCACCTCTTTTTAGGTTGTAGATAACAGCGCCACGCTCAAAGATTAGTTCAACTAAGATTCAGATGGGGATATCCCTATCTCCCACCTTAATCTAGTTTCACTTGATTTCAATGAAAAGCCACCTTAGACAAGGTGGCAAAAATCACCTAATATGTTGTTAATGAACATCAAGATGCTATTTTATACTCTTTGAATATTGGTTGCTTGAGGACCTTTTGTACCTTTTTCAACATCGAACTGAACTTTATCTCCTTCTTGTATACTAAATCCTGAAAGAGAAGATGAATGTACAAAAACATCTTTTTCTCCCTCTACCTCGATAAAACCAAATCCTTTTTCTGAATTAAAAAACTTTACTGTACCTGTTTTCATAAATATCCTCCTTGTAAAAATATTGTATTTTGATTTGTCAAGCATGTCATCACTTGTGAAAGCAAGTTATGATTTATCTTTACTAGACTTTTCCCATTATTGAGTATTCCCATCCTTTCATAAAACAATACTTTGGGAATCACAAAGTAAAATATACATTTTTATCAATTTTTATTTGCCTATTAATTAACTTGGTTAATTCATCCGCTTAATTGATTTTTTCATATAAAATTATGGAAAAGTTATAAAAACAAAATTAGGCCAAGTATATCTCTACTCGGCCTACCTTTATTGGTGTTTTCTAGTAATATTATGGATATAATTATTGTAACATATTATTAGAAAAGAATCTATATTAATTAGGATTTTCTTTCCATAAACATTTAATTTACAGGCTAATAATAATTTAATATTTACAACTTATGCTATAATCTATCCACAATTAATGAATGATAATAAAGAAAGTTATCGATAGAAAATTGGTCTAACAAAGTTAAATTTATAATGAATTACTGCTTTATTACTTGGTTATGAAGACAAAACCAAAGCACTTCACCACAAAAGTGGAAGACTTAAAGATTCTGGAATTATACATTACGATACATATAAAAAACTGACAACAGAAGAAAAAGAAGAAATAATAAAAACTGTTAATGATCCAGAAAATCATTTCCATACAAAAGGAAGAGAAAAAGGTAATTGTAGCACTTACCTTGAATTCTACTATACTAAATGGTCACCACCTAGAGACCCAGAGGTCATAAGCAAAATGGATGATATGCTATATAACAAGCTAACATCATTTATTAAAAAATAATTTTTGTATTTTTGACCTGTAACATTTGAGGAACATCAACAGCCATTATTATCTCTAAAAAATGCAATATAAACCAAAATATACATTTAAAGAAAATGAGAATAATAATAAATTAAATATGAAAAATAAAGACTATTCAATTTACACACAAAAAAGTTCTTGTTCTTAGAAACAACGGAATTAAGCAATGTACATTAAAATAGACTATATTATAAAAATAAATTCTATAATATAGTCTATTTTTAATGCAGTTATTTATAATTGATCTACAACTATGAAACATCTACTATATAATTGTGATTTGATTGTTGGTATCCAAAATGAGAAGTTTAGAAAATAAAAATATCTATTTTTCAGCTTCAGATTTTAATAAAGAATATAGATTCAAATCAACAACACCTTGTCCCTTCCAAGTATATCCCTGCCTAATTGTCCCCTCTTTAATAAAACCATTTCTTTCTAATACATTCTGAGATTTAATATTTTCTGGCATGACAAATGCTTGTATTCGATTTATTCCAATATCATTAAATAAATAGTCTACCATCACCTTTACAGCTTTAGTAGCAATTCCGTTACCCCAAAACTTATCGTTCAACCTGTAGCCTATAGTTATCATATTTACCTCGTTAGAATAGTCAAATATCTCTGCTATTCCAACAACCTTCTCAGGTTCATCATTTAGACATATGCCAAGAAATATACATTTTTTCTTATTTATAAAATATACCTTTCTACTGCGCAGCTAATTATCATCTGATGATATCAACAAATCCCATTCATAAACCTCTACTCTATATAGACCACTTTTAATTATCGGGTCTTTTTCAGCAATCATTCTTGCCTCCTGTAAATCCTTAGCTTTAAATATAATCATGCCACCTCTGGCATTAGCGAATCCTCCTCCAACAAAGTATCTTTCACTAGCAATACCATTTAGATACTTTACATGATCTTGGAAATCTTTTTCTGTAGTTTCTAATCCATTATTCTTATAATCAATTCTCACAAATAACTTGTCTCCTTTTTTTACACTTCTTCTTCCTCCGTCTTCTTAATTATCCATGTAAAATCCTGTACAGGTCTTATATAGTCCTCTTTAATTATTTTCTTTATTGAATATGTTTTTACCCAGAATAACATATATGGCTATTATTGTAAATACAGTATAACCCAATATTAAAAAGACATTCAATACAGGAAGTTCCCTTGCGAGATTTGCTGTGCGACAGATGTGATTATTACGAATTAAGATCAGCTTTAAATAACCTAACAAAATATGAAATGGAACTTGCAGGTTTTTTCTTCTTCAAAAAATAATGCATTAGAAAGAAAATTTCCAATTATATTCTATACTATTATAAAAGTACAAATGTTTAAAGATCCAAAGTTAATTAATGACTTGGATCTTTACTTTATCAGATATTATGCATTCTATTTGCGGATATTAATTTATTATAGCATTGTTTAAAAATGCTTTTTTAAGAATTCACTTCCCTGATCGGCTTGTCTAAAATATATAATACCTTCTTCAATAGTTATGAAATCTTAGCAAGTAGCATTCTATTAAATTTTTCAAGCTCACTCTTATAAGATTTTATATTTTCATTTACAAAGCAATTCTAATTTTCGTATCCATAAGATTTCCTAATTAGATCGAAATGTTCTTGCATAGCATTGTAAGCTAGTGATTCATCCCTTTTCTTTAAATTTCTTAATAAATTCTCATGTATCCATAATAAGCTTTCTTTTGTATTTCCCTCATGAAAAATTTGCATTCTAGCTTTTCGAATAAATTCGTCTACAAGTTGAGATATAACATTAAGTACATTAATTAATAATACATTTCTCGATGCCTTTGCAATTAATTGATGAAACTTAATATCTAATTCAACACTTTCCTCTTCACTACTAGCAATATACATCTTATCTAATAATTCTGCTAAAAGTTCAAGCTCGCTATCTTCTATATTTTTAGCTGCTAATTTAGAACATTGAAGTTCTAGCGTTTCTCTTAAATCATACATTTCTTTGGGCGAACTCTCCTGTAACATAAACATTATTGAAAGAGGTTCAAGCAAAGAGTTATTAAAATTCGTTCGTATATAATTTCCGGCTCCATGTCTGCTTTCTATTAATCCTATGACTTCTAAAGCCCTCATCGCTTCCCTAACAGATGCACGCGATACCCCGAGAGATTCTGCCATCTCTCTTTCTGTCGGCAATTTATCTCCCTTTTTTATTTCTCCATATTTTATTTTATCCTTAATTTTCTCTATAACTTGATCATATACTTTTGGATTTTTATTAAGTACAAGCATATGTTATGTCCCCTCCTTTTCTTATTGATATTTCTTAATACATTATACATCAATTTTCTAAATTCTAATATTCTGAAGAATATATATTCTTCCATGGTAATATTCTTCACAATATTTATTCTTTACCATATGAGAATCTACACTATTTAAACATATCTCCAATAAACTGATGACTATAATTAATAAACGTACTGCAAACGGCACCAATATCCTAGAATAGAGCACAAAAGCTCTGATAAAAAGCAAACATTTTCATCTATATATACATAGGATCCATTAATATTTTTGTTAAATATAGAGATAATATTAATATTAATTTGTATGAATGTATTTAAATAAAACTATGCTGTAACATTTTTCTCAAAATATAGTTTATAAATCTCTTCACAACTATTCTTAATTATGCTTAAAGAAATTAAGGTGATATCATGAAAAAAATACTAATCACAGGTTGTGGTTCTGGTCTTGGACGCGAAGCCTCATTTGCTCTAGCAAATAGAGGTCATTATGTCTATGCAACAACCCACACTGAAGAACAAGCCGCTAGAATTAACGCCATAAATAAAAAATATAATCTTCCTATTGAAAGCTTTAAATTGGATATTTTACATAGTAATGATAGAGCTAGGGTAACTAATCTTGAAATTGATGTTTTAATAAATAATGCAGCCATTGGAAATTCAGGTTCAGTGGCTGAAGTGGATTCCGATATATATCGGGAAACTTTTGAAACAAACGTTTTTTGTCCAATTGAATTGACTCAACTTGTATTAAAACAAATGATTCCTCGAAAAAAAGGAAGGATAATTTTTGTATCATCTTTGGCTGGACGCTCTCCAATTCCATTTTTATCTCCATACTGCGCAACTAAATTTGCATTGGAAGCCATAGGTCCGTCTTTAAACGAAGAGCTTAAAGAACTTAATGATGTTAATATTCCTGTTATTTTAATAGAACCCGGAGGCTACTCTACGGGATTTAATCAAAAAAATATAGCAAAGCAATTTAATTGGATGAAAATTCATTCTTATTTCAAAAACAATATACATTCCCTAGAAAGCAAGCAATATGCATACTTTAAGCTGACAGAATCTACTAATTTTGATTCTATTATGGATAAATACATAATAGCAGTCGAAGACAAATATCCAAGGGAAAGATATGTGTCGCCTTCAATTCAAGGTGCTTTCATTAAAATTAAAAACATCCTAAAAAAATAATTATAAAAGACTAATATAACTTATCAATGTATCACATCAGTTATATTGGTTTTTACCAAGCAAAAATAACCCTTATGCTATATTATATTTATATATACAAGTACCAAAAATTTAAAGCATAAATTATTATAGAAATGATTGGGCATCATTTCTTTTCCACTAGATAACTTGATTATTTTACTAAACGTTCCAAAAAAACAATAAAATTATATCTATTACCTTTAATATTTAAAAATTATACTTCTAACATTCATTGCTATATAAAAATTAATTTAACAGTATAAAATATTATTCAAGTAGAATAATAAATGTATCTTGTAAAGATTGGAGGTACCAATAATTGAATGAAGGATTAGTAGTTTTTGTGCGTGCTATTATTGCATTCTTTTCTTTACTTATTTTTGCAAAGATACTTGGAAAACAGCAAATCAGTCAACTGACATTCTTTGATTATGCCCTTGGAATAACAATTGGATCAATTGCTGCAACTCTTACTACGGACTTATCAAGCAGGGCATGGCCCCATTTTATCGGATTGCTCACTTGGTGTTTACTTGGATATTTAATGGAATGCATTACCGAGAAATGGAGATACGCTGCAAAATATATCGAAGGCGAACCTACAATTGTAATTATGAATGGCAAGATAATGGAAAGTGCATTAAAAAAAATGAAATATACAGCATCAGATCTCATGGGACTATTAAGAGTTAAAGATATTTTTGATTTGTCTAAAGTAGATTTTGCAATTATTGAGCCAAATGGCCAATTATCTGTTCTAAAGAAACCAGAGTATGAACCTTTAACACCTAAAGATATGAGTATTCAAAAAGAACCAAGCGGTATAAGTACTGAACTCATATATGATGGAATTCTTATAAATGAAAATTTGAAACAACTTAATAAAACTGAAAAATGGCTTATTAATCAACTAAAAATTCATAAAGTTAAGGATGTTTCAGAAGTATTTCTTGCGACCTTAACTCCTTCTGGCTCCTTATATATAGACAAATATGATGATCATATGGTAAAAGTAACTGATATTGGTGATTATAAAGGACCATATTAAAGGAGGAATTTATCATGAGAAAATTTTTAGTAATATCGATACCTATAGTTGCACTGATTTTTTTTGTATTAATCATGCTTAGTGGCAATATTTTGAAGGAACCTATGGGCGATGATGATAACATTCCCGAATCAATACAACTACTTATGCAGGATATAGAATCAGGAAATTGGGAAAATGCTGATATTAAAACAGATAACCTATCTAAATCATGGAAAAAAGTTGTCAAACGAGTCCAATTTAGCTCTGAAAGAGATGAACTAAATCAATTTGATATATGTGTCTCACATCTTCGTGGAGCTATAATGGCTAGAGATAAATCTAATTCACTTATTGCTTTAAATGAAGCTTATGAACATTGGATTGATCTAGGTAAATAAATATTAATGCATTTTAAATTCTAAAATTAAAGGACCACTGTATTAAAATATATATTTTCCTTTTTTACTTATTAAATATTATTAACATATGCCATTAATAATATTATCATGATATATAAACGGCATATGTTAATAATCTTTTATTATATAATCAACTTAAACTTCTATAACTTTAGGTAATGTATTAGCCTATATGTTCTTTCCTTTCCACTAACTTTTATAGCAAATAATTTCTCTTTAAATTAAATTTGTAGCTTCATCTTTTATTATTATATATTCTAAATGTAATGCCCTAGTTAGTGAAACATATAATAACCTTTCATCTAAAATATTTTCTTTATAGTTGTTTTCACTTGGATTCAATATTATTGTACAATCAAACTCCAATCCTTTTGTTAAATATGATGGAATTATTATTAGATCTTCTGCTATTTCTTTTTCCTTGCCTAATATTAATTCAAAATTATATTTGCTCTCTCCTTTTAGAAGCCTGTATATTTCTTCACCTTGTAACATATTTTTTGTAATTATTGCTATTGTTCTCTTTCCGTAGTTCTGCACTTCGCTAATGATTTTCTCTATAGCTGAAGTATATTCATGTTCACTAGAAATCTTTACTATTCTAGGCTTTTCACCATGTCTTAAAACTGGTTTGGCATCCTTAAGCCCTAAGTTTTGAGATTGTAATGTTTTCTTTGCAAAATCAATTATTTCTACTGTTGATCTATAGCTTTGTGTCAATTGAATATAGGTTGCATTTCCATCAAAGACTTGTTTGGTTATATCTTCCCATGTCTTTAGACCTTTATAATAATAAATTCCTTGAGCTAGATCCCCTACTAAGGTTAACGCATTACCTTTAGCAAAACTATTAACTAAATATACTTGGAATGGGCTATAATCCTGAGCTTCATCCACTATAATATATTTAAATTTTTCTTCCTCATCAATTCCTTCAAGTAAAATTCTTATATATGCAAGAGCTGGCAAATCATCTTCATCGATTATATTCTTCTCAAAATTACTATTGAATTCTTCCTTCATATAATCTGCCAATACCTTAGGAATCTTACCTCCAGTTGCTGTTTCAAATAATTCATCATTATAAAAATTATAATAGATATCTCTAGAATTTATATCCTTCCAATCTTTAAAGTAATTATTAAATTGCTTTTTACTGTTAGCTTTTACATTTTCCTTTATTTTATCTCTCTCTTCATATAGACTTATAAGTAATTTTCTTCTTTCCGGTGAATCTTCATTTTCTCTTCTTATTTCTCTTATTTTCTTTTCCCATTCATTATCTATTTCTATTAATAGGCTTTCTATTCTTTCTTTTATTTTTAAATTTAAATATCTTTTTATCTCCTTTTTTCTTTTGTTAATTGGATAAGCTTTTAAATCTTTTATATATAACCTCATTATTTCTTTTTTATGAAATAATATCTCATTTCCAACTTTAATATCTTCAATATGAATTGCATCTTTTTCCATTAATGCTATATATCTATCAAGCATTGTTTTAAATAGCATGGTTCCTTTAACTTTGCTTGAATTTACAACAAGCTTTTTTAGATTTTCATCATTTTCTTCTATTATCCTTAATAATTTTTCATCCTTATTATAAACTTTTCCTTTTAGTTTTAACTTTGATAATACCATTTCCTCAAAAGTACTTTGATTTACTTCTTCCGCTCCTAGGCTAGGTAAAATATCTGAAATGTAACTTAGAAATAGTTTATTAGGAGCTAAAACTAAAATTTCATCTCCACTCATGCTTTCTTTATATCTATAAATGAGATAAGCTAACCTGTGTAACGCTATTGTTGTCTTACCTGAACCTGCTGACCCCTGTACTATTATAGGCAGATTTTTAGGCCATCTTATTATTTCATTTTGTTCTTTCTGAATTGTTGCAACAACTTCTTTTAGCTTTTTCCCACTGCTTTCTTCAAGATTTATCTTTAAAAACTCATCAACTAAATTTTGTCCTTCTTCTTCATTTATAATGATGTTATTTATTCCTTCATCAAATACCTTTTCTATATCACTATTCTTATATAAAAATTTTCTTTTTAGTTCTAGCTTTCCTTCAACTATTCCTTGTGGTGCTTTGTAATACGCATCTCCACCAGTTCCGCTGTAATAAAGATCCGCAACTGGCGCTCTCCAATCAACAACAATTTCTTCTCCATCTTTGCTGTTACTTATACCTTTTTTCCCAATGTATATACTTTCAGTAAACCCCATATTTTCTCTAAAGTCTACTCTACCAAAATAAGGCTCTATTAAAGATTCTTCATATTTCTCAATATCTTGAGATAAATAACTAAATATTCTTTCATTAGCTTGCTTTTCTTCACTAAAGCTTTTTACTTGTTTATTTAAAGTCTTAATTTTTTCCCCTACTTCTTCAAATTTTTGTTTCTTTTCTTTTAATTCTTGTTTTATTATATCTTTCTTCTGCAGTAATACGTCTCTTTCTTCGTTCAAAATTGTATCCATATTTACACACTATATAATGACAGGTAGCAAAATTCATTATACTTTTCCTTCCATTAAGATAAATTACTATAATTAGGTATTATACCATAATATCTCGAATTAATAATTCAAATTTTCTAATAATTTTACACTTCTAGATCAATGTATATTATTTTACTAAATGCAGCCAGAAATGCCCGCTTGGCAGTTAGTTTTTTGAACACCAAAACATAAAATTAAAAACTCAAGTAATTTGTTATTAGAATCACTTGAGTTTTTAACGTTTTGTATATATATATAATATTATCTTTTTCATTTACCTTGAGTCATTTTACTCTTATCTAAAATTTTAGATATACCAGATGTTTCCCAATCTTTTATCTCATTAATGGCTTCACTAAAAGTCATTCCTTGCCCTACATATATCCCTATCATGATTAACTCTATAACTTTCCTTTATTTAAAAAACATTTTATTTGCCTTCTCCTAAAAAGTCTTATAAAGAAATATGCAATAATAGCAAAGCCTATTAATTCAGGTAAATAATAAGTTGTATCTGTAATAAGTCTAACAATATCACTATTTACCCAATTACCTTCTGGTCTTGCAGGAAACTTTCATCCCAAGTATGGCCAAAACAATATATTAGGATATAACCACATGCTATCTGATACTAAATGAAGATAACTAGCGATGACAATAATAAAATTTAACCAAATAACTTTTCATTAAATTTTATCACTAAGACTCTTATTTAATCAATTTTACCCTATAAAACATAGCTATAAATTATTAAAAGTACAAAAAAATTCAGCCTGAAAAAAGCTAAACTTTCTTATACTTTTAATAATGTTTTTTAATTATTGAACATTATACATGCCTTTACTCTCCATATACTTAAATATAGATTCTCCATGCTTTTGTTCTTCTTTTTGTATATGATTTAATACATCTCGTACTTCAGTATCCTTAAATTCAAAAATTGCAGTATCATAAGCTCCTGACACATATTTTTCTGTCATTAATAAATCTGAGCATATTTCCTTATCTGACAAATTACTTGTAGTAGTTTGAGATTTATTTGCATTTTGATCAACACCTTGGTTTTTTTGTCCACCTTGTTGTTGATTCATCTGAGGAACATTACCACTTAGTAACTGATTAATTGTATTAAGATGGCTTCTTTCAATTTGCTCGTTATTCTTACAAATTTGTTTCAATTGTGGATCTTGTACCTGATTAGCATAATTCGAATATTTTTGTATACAAATTTCTTCATGACTTTTTTGGTCTTCTAGTAGCATTTTTTCTTTTTGTGTCAAATTTACTTGCATAATAAAACACCTCCATTTTTATTCTTTGAAGGTGCTCTATTTTTTATTCATTTATAAATTAATTTTTTTCCTTAAGTAAGAAAGCCTTGTTATGAAATCCTTTTTATTTTAACATACGGGTCTTATTAAGCAAAAAAGGTGAATATAGTTGCTTTTTGTAAAACAAATCTACTAAATTCACCTTATGTTAATTCCCTATATCTTAAATATGGATACTGCTTCTAATAATTTATCTGCACATTCTTTTGTCTTATGTGTTTGTTCTACAACTTCTTCTGTTAAATTAACTACCTCATTTGACTTATTAGCGATTAAAGTTGTTCCTGTAGCACCTTCGTTAGTTGCCTCCGCAACTTCATTTATTGCTGTTATAATGTCTTCTGTAGAATTAATAAGTTCATCTGATATTTCACCTATAGTGCTAACTAATTCATTAAATACAATAGCATCATTTCTATATTGTTCCCCTGTGTCTACAAGTTTGTCATAGTCTTTCATCACTTGAGTTCCAATAAAATTAATAACTTCATTTGATGTTCCTTTAAGGTCATTCACAGCCATAACAACCTCTTTATTTATCTGCTGTATTTCCATTGTCGTTTCTTTTGAGTTTTCCGCAAGTTTCCTTATTTCATCCGCAACAACAGCAAATCCTCTACCAGCTTCTCCTGCCCTTGCTGATTCTATAGCTGCATTTAGTGCTAATAGATTTGTTTGCTCTGTTATTTCTAATATCCTGGCTGTTAATTCATTTATTTTATCTACCGCCTTAGATTTCTCCACTGCAACTCTTAAGCTTTCTTGCATTTTCAAAGTTATGCTGCTAGATTGCTCCCTTGATTGCAATGCATCAGATTTAAGTTTTTTAGCTCTTTCCTCAATTTCCTTTGCAGTTACCTCTCCGCTTCCAACACTTGATTCCATAGTCTTTATTATGGATTTCATATTTGCTGATGAAGCATTTACTTCCTCTGTAGATGCTGCCGTTTCCTCCATACTTGCAGATAACTCCTCAGTTGTAGCGGATACATCTGAAATTTGGTTATTTAAGTCTACTATATTATCTTGTGTAAAGTTTATTGAATCTAAAACCACATTACATTCACCTTTAACACCAGATATTATATTCCTTAATGATTTTTGCATTTCATTTATAGACTTAAACATTTTTCCTATTTCGTCTTCTCTGTCCACATATTTTTTGTCAACCTCTGCTGTAAGATCTCCTTTAGACAGTAACTCCATTTGTTCTTCTGCATATCTTATTCCTTTTGTCATTCTTTTAATTACAATATGTATTACAGCAATAACAATTAATAATGATAAAACTGCTGAAATTAAAATAACATTAAATATTTTATTATAGCTTTCTAATGTTTTCTCTTTTGGAATTTGGCTGCATAGTATCCAATTAGTCTTTGTATTTTCTAAGTTAACCGGATCTGCTACCATTAAAACTTCCTGTCCTTTTTTTACCGAAGCTCCATAAGTATAAAATTCTTTACCTTGTGAAGTTTCACTTATAACTTTCGCCCAAGCTGCATTATTTTGTTTTGCATCTTTCATCTTTAGGCTTGGATCTTCACCACTTGCTACATAAATACCTTGATTAGATATTAGTTCAACTGTGCCTCCGAGTGGTGTTTTTTCCAATACAAGTTTTTCTAATGTATCGAGCTTATAATCTATAGATATTACTCCTAAGAACTTTCCACTATCATCCAATATAGGCATAGCTAAAGATACCATTGAAATATCTTGTCCATTAACAGTATAAACTGTCGGTTCTGTAATATAAGTACCTTTTAATTCCTTTGGCTTATTGTACCATGTCATATCTGTCTGATCATCATACGCTGGTAATACTACTGTTTGATCTCCATCTCTACTTGCATAAGGTATGAACTTTCCATCCTCTGCAAACTCTTTTCTGCCTTTATAGTAATCATCTTTTCCATCAAATGCATTAGCCTCAAATGCAACTGTAACACCAAAAATTTCAGAATCTGTCTTTAATATTTCTTTTTGCATTTCAATAACCAAATCCCTGTTCTGTGAATTAAGCTTAATTTCGTTGGTTAGTGAACCCCTTAAATCCTTACCTATTGTTTCTAACTTTTCAAAGTTAGATGTAATCTGTTCTGCATAAGATGAAGATATTTCTTTTGCTAAAGTTTCACTATCCATTATGCTTTTAGACTTTATTTGTACTAATATACTTGCAAACACTGCTATATAACACACAAGGATTATTGATCCTATTATTATACTTATTTTTGTCCCTAAATTAAACTTTTTAATCATGCTACGTGTCCCCCTTTATGTTCTAATCTATTGCAACAATATAAGTAATTATAGCATTAATTTGTCATATCTTGTAGTTTCTTAACGCAATTCTAACAGTTTTATACTAATCAGTATAATTATGCTGTGTGTCCTGATATTTTTTACGCATCTATCTTTTCGAAAGCATGTGTAAAAAATCTGCACATCAGAAATGGCAGCTATGCTGCATATAAGAACATTTTATGCAAGCGGATATACTCTATTTTTTTATTCTCTATCAAAACATAACGTTCTGAATCAGCTATTTTCATAATTTATACACACAGTGACACAATGACCACAAATTCTCTAACTATATAATTTCATAGGAACTAAAAAAAGTCTAACCTTAAGACTATAAATTACTAGGTTAGACTCATATTAGTTTGATCTTAATTTTCTTCAATAATTTATTCAGAAGGTTTAGTTACATGTACTGTTCCATATGGATGCTTAGGTGGGGCATAAATAGAGTATACTTTAAGTGGTTTGTTCCCTGTGTTAATAACATTGTGCCAAGTGCCAGCAGGGATAATGATTGCAAAGTCATCACGAGCATTTGCTTGAAACTCTAGATTATCTTTACTTCTTCCCATTTTAACAATTCCTTGTCCGTCTTCAATACGTATGAATTGATCAGTGTCTGGGTGGATTTCTAGGCCTATATCATCGCCTACATTGATGCTCATTAATGTAACTTGAAAATGCTCTCCTGTCCATAAAGCAGTACGAAAATTAGTATTTTGCTTGGTAGCTTTATCAATATTAACTACCAAAGGCTGTGGTCCATAGTCTTTAAGATCCATTTTGCTATTTCCAGTTGCTGATTGTGGAATATCAGCCCTATAATCGTACTCCATTTCATCAAATAGCATAGAATATGGGACAGACCTAAAATTAGAATTCTGGTATGTCCAATTATTATTGTATCCGTTCTCTAAGTTATAATCTGATGTTTCAGTTGAATAATCTACTGAATACATACTATCATTATTCATACTTTTCTTCCTTGTTTATTATTTCAAAAATATAATATGTTATAATTTCACGGATGTTCCATTTTTTAGTAAATATTCATATTAAAAGATATTTCTTAATTTTTAATATCTACTTTAAAACATAAACATTTAGAGACGCCTTATGAAGATTATAATTATTTAAATAATACATCCTATACTCATATTATTTAAATAAATATCATAGTTATTAATTATAAGCTACATATAAGTGGGTGTAAGTCATGACAGGTTTTGAAAACTTAACTCCTGAAGATTCTTTAATTTTAACAAATGCAATTGCTATTTCACTTGCAAAAGGTAAAAATGCTGATGAAATAAATGTTATTGGAAATTTCCTTGTAGGTATAGGTTGTTTACTACTAACAATAGCCTCACAACAACAGTATTTAACTGTATTACAGGAATCTAGGAATTCTAATTCTACACAAAATAACGACAATGCAAATAACACTAATAACAACAATGCCAATAATAATAATAATAATAATGCAGAATCAGCTGCGGCTGATGATGTAATAATTGGTTAGCTTTAGTAGATTAAATATATTTAATCTACTAGGGTTATCCCAAGCTTTTCATAGAATTCCTTATTAATATCATGGCATTCTTTAAGGTTATTGTCTTTCCTAAATTCTATTACATATTGATTAATTCCTTCTCCATATATGCCATCTAATTTCCTAGGCTAATAACCTTTTTCCTTCATTTTTCTTTGTACCTCCAAAACATCTGAACCCATATCTCCAGGCTTTAAATTTACTAATCCTTTTTCAAAAGGACCGTATGGGCCTGCATATTAATATATTTTTTTATACATTTTAAATCTAGCATAATTCTTACATCCTATTCCATAGGTAATGATAAATTCAGCCATAATAATCTCAACTCCAATACTAACTCTTAGCACAATAGCTATCATTATCAATTGATAATACTCTTCAACGTTAATCTCTTGACTTTTCACGCATATAAATATATTATAGTGTTAATTTGTTTTATCAAATGATAAAACTTATGTTAAATTATGGAGGCGTTTTATATGAATGCAAAAGTTAAAATTGCAAGATTATCTCTATTATCAAATAGCATCCTAATAACTCTAAAATTAATTGTTGGACTTGCTACTGGTTCAGTAAGCATAATATCTGAAGCTATACATTCGACTATGGATTTGTTAGCCGCTGTAATAGCGTTTTTTTCAGTTAAAATATCTGATAAACCAGCTGATGACATACATCCCTATGGACATGGAAAAATAGAAAATGTTTCTGGCGTAATTGAAGCAATTCTTATACTGTCAGCTTCTATTTGGATAATAATTGAAGCAGTAAAAAAATTAACAATTCCTGGATCTGTGGAATCAATTGGCCTTGGATTTATAGTTATGTTTATTTCCTCTGCTATAAATTTTATGGTTTCCAGAAAAATATATAAGGTTGCTAAACAAGAAGACTCTATAGCTCTTGAAGCAGATGCTCTTCATCTAAAAGCTGATGTTTATACATCATTAGGTGTAGGAATTGGTTTGTTTCTTATATGGATAACTAAATTGGATTTTTTAGACCCAGTTGTGGCTATTTTAGTTGCTATATTTATATTAAAAGAAGCTATTGAACTATTAATATCTGCATTCAATCCACTTTTAGATACTAAGTTATCTAATGATGAAATCAAAATTATTCAAAACAGCATAAATAAGTTTTCGAGTATCTATTGCAACTACCATAACTTTAAAACAAGAAAATCCGGACGAGTTAGGTATATCGAATTACATTTAGTATTTCCTGAAAATATGCGAATTAAAGATGCTCACGACGTATGTGATAGAATTGAAAATGATATAAAAAACTCTCTAAATTACTCCGAAATTATGATTCACTTAGAATCTTCAGAATCTAATCCTAATTGCGATAAATGTAAGAATAAGTGTGATTAAATCCATAATTATGCAAAATATAGATATCCAACTCTAAAACTAAATTTATGTGATAACTTACCGAAATCATAATAACCCATACACAGTTATGCTAAATAAAGCGATGGATTAAACATATTTCACCGCTTTATTTGCAAATCTGCCTTCATCCACTTTTAAAAGTGGATTTTTGCAATTCGCCTGAATTTAAACCTATATCCTATTATTTATAAATGTGCATTAATTTTATTTAGTATATTTTGTTTTGGCATAAAGCCTGATAAATTTTCTACTGGTTTCCCATCTTTAAATACAATCATAGTCGGTACTGCATATATTCCATACTTTTCTGCTATTCTTTCACTTGCATCTATATCAACTTTAAAGAATTTAGCTTTCCCCCTAGCTTCCATACTAGCTTCTTCAAATACTGGAGCTAACATTTTACATGGTCCACACCAAGTTGCGAAAAAATCAACAACTGCTATTCCTTTTGAGTTCTCAACATTTTCAATAAATTCATTACTGCTTATTATTCTAGCCATAATTAACTCCTCCAATTTATAATCTAAATTTTTGTTTTCCTATACTTTAAGTATAGTCTTATTTTCAACTTAATTCTGTGACTTAATCACCATATATTTTACTTCTTTGATTAATCAATACTTTAATTTTAATTTAATGTTTATCTTATTTACTCAATAATAGCTGCACTTGACTTTTTAATTTATCTTCAGTTATTTCTCCTGAATGATCTTCAATTACATTTCCATCTTTATCAATGAATAAAGTTCTAGGTATAGATATAATATTATAATTTATTGAAGCAGTTCCATCATTATCAAATAAAATTTTCATATCATAATCATTATCTAATATAAATTTTTTAGCTTTATCCATTGTTTCTCTTTGACCATCTGTTAAATCCACCATTAAAACCGTTAATTCTTCTGCTTTATATTTACTTGAAAGCTTATTAAATAAAGGCATTTCTTCTTTACAAGGAGGACACCAGCTAGCCCAAAAATTTACTATAACAGGTCTTCCTTTATAATCTGATAACTTCACTTTATTAAGCTTTTCATCATATACAACAAAGTCCTTCTCCATTTTTTTGTCTTGTTCATTAGTATTGTTAGGCTCTTCTTTATCCTTAGAAGTATCTTTACTTATGTTTATATCTTTCTTATGATATTTTGAACCTAATGAGTTATATGCCAAATAAGATATAGCTAAAAATCCTGCAAAACCTATTGCTACTACTGTTAATATTAATTTTTTATTTTCCATAAAAACCTCCTAAATTGTAAGGAATGAAATTAATTTATTTAGGTATCCAGTAATAATTGCAATTCCTACAATTATAATGATTAACCCAGATAACATATTTATAATTTTGTAATTTCGTTTTATTAAGTTAAAAGTATCTTTTAAACCATCTATTAAAATAGCGCATATTATAAAAGGTATTCCAAGCCCTATACTGTATATTAAAAGCATTAGTGTCCCTTTTAATATATCGTGAGAGTTAACTGCAATCATTAAAGCTGCACTTAAGAATGTGCCTACGCAAGGTGTCCATCCTATTGCAAAAATCATTCCAAATAAAATTGATGATAAAAACTTAAAAGTTTTTATTTGCACATTTATCTTTGAACTTTTTTCTAAAAATGATATTTTAAATAACCCAATATAATTGATTCCAAAAACAATTAATATTAATCCACTTATTATATTAATAATATTATTTTCAGTTTTTATTAAGCTTCCAAAAGACCCTGCAAAACTTCCAAGCAGCGTAAATATCACTGTAAATCCTAATACAAATCCTAAAGAATTTACTAATGCATTATACTTATTCTTATCATTTGTTATATTGTCTCCTGCAAAATACGATATGTAAAGAGGTATCATAGGCAAAATGCATGGTGATATAAATGTTATAATTCCTTCTAAAAATAATAGAAAATATTCCATAGTTTGTCCTTTCTTAATAAACATGATATTTTATTATATATTACCTTTATTATACATTATAAATGATTTACTAAAGTTTTTAGCTTTGATAAATATTGAGTGAACTTTCACTCATCTAAATTATTCTTTCTCAGTTTACATATTATATATATTTTTGTTATTTTATGCTATCCTAAATATTATAAAAACATATTATGGAGGCATACTCATGGATAATTCAAATATGATTAAACTCGTTAATCGATATAAAAGTGATTCAGAATCTGTTTATAACACATGGTTCACATATAACGAAACTAGACTTAAAGCATTTAGATCAATAAGATGTGGAGCAATAGATATAATTAATTCTATTAAAAATAATTCTTTTGGAAATGACTTTAAAGGTTCTCCATTAGAATTTGTACTTAAGTGTATAACAGAACAGAAGCAAATTTTTGAAGGCGCAGCACATCCATTCTTCTGGAAACCAAAACTTAGAATACCTGATATCTATGAAAATGAAGAAAACAAGAAAATTTTTGGTCAATTTTTAGAATCTTGTTTATCAGCTAATAATGAGGACAAGTTAATAAAAGAAATTATAAAATTAGATAGTTATAAGATAAAAGGCTTAGGTCCATCTGTGGCAAATATACTTTATTTCTTACATCCTACACTAATGCCTCCTTTTAATACTGCCATGGTAAATGGATTTAATGCTATTTTTTCTGATAAAAAGAAACTCGGATCTTGGACTGATTATTTGCATATGAGAGAAGTAATTATAAAAACTAATGAAGAACTAAATCCTTTATTATCAAAAGACTTAGGTGCAATATCAGGTTTATTATTTGATGTAGGCATTGGGAAAATTTCTTTAAGTGAAAATTGGGAAACTTCTCTAAACTTTGAGAAAAGTAAATTAGAAAAAGCTTTAAATAAGCGCCGCCTTGAAATAGAAAATGAAGTTAAAGAAGAATCAGAACATTTAAAGGTACAATTTTTATTAACTGAGATAGGTAGAAGCCTAGGTTATAATGTCTTTGTTGCTATCAATGATAGGACAAAATCTCTTAATGGAAAGAGCTTAGAATTTATCACTCTATCTGAACTTCCGCCATTAGATCTTCCAAAAGATGTTTTGAGAACAATTTCTCTTATTGATGTTATTTGGATAAATAAAAATACTAATGAGATTGAATGTGCTTTTGAAGTTGAAAAAAGCACCTCCATATATTCAGGAATATTGCGTTTAGTTGACTTAGCATCATCACTAGGCTCTAAACAATATAACTTTTTCTTAGTTGCACCTGACTCACGCGAAAAAGAAATAATTGCTCAATTAAATCGACCATCATTTAGAAACTTAGAATGTATTACTTTAAGATATATGTTATTTTCTAAACTATATGAGAACTCTAATTCATTAAGCACGTTTGGTGATGATTATAAAATACTTTTTAAGATTGCTAATGAAGTTAATACTTGTATTTAATTCATCAAAATAAATAAAGGCGGCTAATAGCTAGCTGCCTTTATATTATTTCTGCTATTTAATATTACTATAGTTTAACATTCTATTCTATAATAAATATATTAGATATAACTTTTACTTATTTAGTCCCATAATGTATAGATGCAATTCCAAAAGTTAAAGATTCATATTCTGAATTTTTAAAACCTATCTTCTCAAGTGCATCCTTAAGCTGCTTTTTATTCATAAAATTATTTACTGAATCTCTAAGATAATAATACGCTTTTTTATCACCTGTACCTATTGAACCTACTGCTGGTAACACATGATTAAAATATAAGTCGTATATATTTTTTAAAATAGGTATATTAGGTTTAGAAAGCTCTAAGCATACCACTTTCCCTCCTGGTTTTAAAACTCTATACATTTCTGATAATGCTTTATTTTTATCTGGAATATTTCTTAACCCAAAAGCAATTGTGATACAGTCAAAGGTATTTTCTTTAAAGGGCAATTCTAAAATACTGCCTTTAATTAATTCATACGTATAATCCTTTAATGATTGATTTAGCCTTTTCGCCCCAACGTTAAGCATTTCTTGGCTAAAATCTACACCGATAACTGTTGTATTTTTTCCAACCGCCTTACATTCATAATTAATCATTTGTCCTGTACCACAGCACAGATCTAATACTTGATGCCCCTCCTTAATATTACATATCTTTATTGCTTTTCTTCTCCATAATCTATCGATGTTTAAAGTTAATATTGAATTTAACATATCATATCTCTTTGCAATAACAGAAAAAATCTTTTCCACATCTGTTACATTAATTTCAGCCATTATAACCACCACACATTCTTTTATTTTACGCTTATAAAACCTAATAAGTATTTAAATTAGTTATATTTCTTTAAATTAAGCTTTTTAATTACTATTTTTAATTTCCATATATCTTATTACATTAGTGGAAACAAAACAAATACAGTAAAATCCCAAATTGCATGAGATATTATTATTGGAACAAGGCTTTTTTCTTTCTTATAAATCCATCCCCAATATATTCCACATACTAAAGCAGCTACCACAAGCATAAAGTTCAATGTAATTATATGAACACCAGCGTACAATAGCGTTGCAAATATATATCCTTTATCTTCTCCAAATTTTTTTGCAAGATTGTTTTGTATAAATCCACGCCAATATATTTCTTCTCCTGGCCCTATTATAAATAATAGTAGAGCTCCAATAAGTAATGAATTTCCTTGTGCTCTATTGCTATAAACTGATGCAATTTGGGCATCTTTAAATGGAAATAAATATCCCGAAATTATATTTCCAGCATAAAAAACAAAGTACAATATTATTGCTGAAATAATTCCGATTAATATGTGTCTTAACTTTATATTTCTGAATGAAATTAAGTTCTTTTCAGAAAACAAAGCTACCATTACTAACGCTAATATTGATACTCCCATTTCAATCCAAAAATTAAATGGTTTTAATACGAATATTACAAACCACAATATTGTAGCTATAATTAACGAAGATATAATGACCTTATTCTTACTTTTCTGTCTCTCCAAAACTTTTCCACCTTTCTATAAAATTAAGTAAAACTTGATTCGGATGAAGTTTAAACCTTAGCCAAATCTTAGTTGAACTTATAACCACAAGGGTCACAATATATCCTAAAGAGCTATCTAGTCCATGAGCCTAGTGCCACCCCATTGAAAATGGATTGTGAATTATTGTCAGTTAGCTATAGGATATAAGATAAAAGTATAGATAGAATTAAAAGAATTCCAAATTGACCTTGAAGCTTACCACTCTCTTTATCAAGTTCTGCAATATTCCCACTTGAATCTCCATCCTTTTTTAATTTATTAATGTTTTTAATAGCAGCTGGCACTGTTAATAAACAAATTAAACTTAGATAAGGAGTATATTTAAAAATAATCATTATGATAAGAGAAATATATGAAAGTATAATCAAGCTTGAATATACTTTTTGTGCCTTCTTATAACCTATACTTATTGACAGTGTTTTAATACCAGCTTTCTTATCATGATTTATATCCCTAATATCATTAGCATGCAATATTGCAGTAGTAAGAAGTGCTGTTGGGATTGATATTAAAAACGACTGCACGGTAAACTCCTGCATCTGCAAGTAATAACCTCCAAGTGTCATCAATGGTCCAAAAATTATAAATACTAAAGGTGCACCTAATCCCCTATATTTGAGCATTAACGGTTTTCCTGTATAAAAATATCCACATAAAGCTCCAACAATCCCTAAAATGAGAATCATAATGCCTACATTGTAAGCTAAAAATAAACCAATTAAACATCCTAAAATAAGTAATAGAATACCACTTCTATAAACTTCTTTTAAAGTCAGCAAACCTTCAACAACTACTCCGCTAGAACTATGAGACTCCTTTGTATCAACTTTATTTATAAAATCATCATGATCATTTAACAAATTAACTGAAGCCTGCTGAAAAACAATTGCTATGATTGAAAGTATAAAATATTCAAGATTAAAATTAGGCTCTTTTAATGCTAATATTCCCCCAAGAACAACTGGAATTGCTGAAGCTGTTAAAGAAAAAGGCCTTGAAGCTCTGATAAATAACTTAATTTTTTCAATTGTCATTTTCTTTTAACCACCTCTATAAACTAATCTTTATTCATTAGTATTAATTTATTCTTCTTACAAGATGCAAGAAAAATAATATTATAGCTTATCTAAAATAATTTTTAGATAAGCTATAAAGAATCATTACATACGCATTGCCATAGGTAATGAGAATAACATTATATTAACTACTGCAAGTAATATTAAAAGAGCAGAATATACTATCGTTGTACTGAATGCCTTAGCTTCATAATTATTCTTAGATATTTTGTATACAGTATAGATTGAACCAAGAGTTCCTATTCCTATCAATATGAATTGAAGCGCTTGAATTGTCGGATCATCTAAAATAGCTGAAGATGTATGTTGAACTTCAACTCCAAATAATTCTATAAATGTGTAAAATACAGATTTCCCTTCTGCTAATAAATGGAATAAATTATGTGCTATATGTGCAGCCATATCTAATGGTATGAGCGCATATCCATACTTCGTGAAATTTTCTTTTAATAAAGCTTTATTAAATATTTTTGCAACTAATCCTGTTATAGATAATAATGCTACAGGTATAGCCATAGCTATAATAAATGTTATAGTAAAAGTAATAGCATAATTTTGTGTTCCAGTTACATTCTCAAGCCATTTGAGCATTCCATCCCATATTTCTAACATTGTAATGTTTTGTACAAATACTATACCCATAATTACAACAGCTAAAAATGCTGCATCTAATCTTGGTTTTCTTATAAACCACAATTCTTTTGTAGGTACACGCAATGATATGTTAATTGAATTGTTAGGACAATTCTTTACACAATTACCACAGAAATTACATTCTGAATTATCTTCCATAGTTTTTGGGAATTCAAACATTGGACATCCTTCTGCCCTTTCAGTTCCCTTATAACAATGTGCCGCTGTACATTTAGCACAAATATCTTTTGTTCCACGCAATTGTAGCATCCCTGCTCTAGAGTAATTTCCAGATAATCCGCCTAAGAAACATAGATATCTACACCAGGTTCTACGCTCCCAAAAAGCACCTGAGAATATTACACCAATTGTAATAAGTAGGAGTAATGTTCCTGAACCTCTAGGTGATTCAACAACTCCAAAAACGTGATCACTCCATGTAATCGCTAAGAACATTGCATCTATAAGCCATACTCCATATTTTTTCAAAAACTTAGGTACTGGCTTTTTGCTTCCTACAAATTTTTGTACCACATCACTTAATGCGCCAAATGGACATATTGAGCACCAAAATCTACCTGTTAAAAATAATAGTATAGGAAGTATAGGCCACCATAATACCCAAGTTCCTGCTGTACCAAAGTTATCGTGAGCTTCGTCAGGTCCAGTTAGTAATTCAAACACGATGAATGCAAATACTATTCCTACAAATAACTGAAATATTCCTGGATACCACTTACTTTTAATGAAGCTCTTAAGCATTTTATTATTTAATAAATTATTTCCTCTTTGCTCTTGTGATGACTTTGTTTCATCACTAAGTTTCTTGTCCAACTTTGACATTAGACTATCACCTCTATTCTTTATCTTTATTTGCTACTTTTTTTCTTTACTGCAGCTACTATGATTATTACTGCCACTATTCCTACGAATCCACCTATAACTATCCAGTTTGGTCCGCTACTAACCACATCAGCATCAAACTGTACATCCTTCTGTTCTCCATTTACCATAATGTTAGCTGTAATAACCCATTTACCTTTATCAGTGAAATTAATTTTTCCCATGTATTCACCATTTTTACTATTTTCCAATGATACTTCAATTGGTTTTTTCCCATTCATATCCATTCCCATATCAGAGTTCTTATCCATTTCTGCACTTATCTTAATATCGGCATTTTCAATTTCTTTATCATTATCATCATGTAATGTGATCATTACATCATTGTCACCTGTTTTTACTTTGTTATCTTTATTAAACGTTAATTCTGCATTTATACCATTTACACTTTTTTCTGTTCCTTTTCCCATATCCATGTTACCCATTCCATCAGCAAAAGCTGCTGTTGAAAGACCTAACGTAAGAATTAAACTTAATATTGCACCTCTAATTGTTTTCTTTTTCATTGTTTTTTTGCTCCCTTCTTTATCACGTCTAAAGACTTAATTTTTTCTTTGTTATATTTTAATTTTCTATGCTATATTTATTGTTTGCCATATTTCTTTTTCCAAAATGATACGATTAACTGATCAATCCCAATTTTATAAGTGCTTGCTCCAGCTGCCATTAAAATTATAGCTGCAGTATATAAAATTGGATTCGTACTAGTAGTTCCTGCTAATAAGTAATTTAAATTCATAAATGCTCCACCAATCAAACCTGCTATAGTAAAAGCTCCAAGGATTAAACTAATACCAACAAGAAGTTCTCCGACTGGAACTACATACGTGAATACTCCTGCATTTGGCAGAGCAACACTTTCAACAAATCTTGCATACCACCACTGTACTGATGGATGATCTCCAGTTGCTTTAGCTAAAGCTCCTTTTAAAAATCCTGTTATTGCTACACCTGATTGACTACCAACCCATGTTGGATCCTCAAGCTTTTCTATTGCTGGAACTATCCATTGATAACCTAGCCATATACGTAAAATTGTCCATACAGGAACTAAATATTTATTTCTAAAAATCCTCATTTAATGTCATCTCCCTTATGATATTTATTATGAATTTAATATTAAGCATTTTTTGTTTTCTTGTTTGAAGATTCAAGTACATAATTTAAAAGACTATTCAAGTTATCCTTATAAACTGAAGGTTCTAAATTCTTAATTGCTTGTTCAGCTTTTAAAGCAAACTCTTTAGCATCTTCAACAGTTATATTATTTTTAGTAGCGTTAGAATCACCATCTGTGCAATCATCAATGATTTGATATAACATTCCTAAATTTAGGCCGTAATTTTCCAAAGCTTCAATTTCTTCTTTTGCATTAACTATTTTTGCTCCAAGCTTACAGCAGGCAGCCATAAATGATGCAGTTTTACCTTCTATTATGTTAAAGTAATCCTGCTTTGTAATTTCATGATTTTGAGCTTGTTCAATTTCTGCAACGCACATTTTTTCAATAACTTGTGTAATTATTTCTTCTGCATCATTTGTTGGTAGTTTTAATAATATTGAAAATGCTTTAGCATAAAAGGCATCCCCTGCGAGAACCGCTACCTTTCTACCATATATATTATTTAACGTCTTTTGACCACGGCGAAATAAATCATTGTCAATTATATCGTCATGTACCAAACTAGCACTATGTATTAGCTCAATTGCTACACATAAATTAATTAATTGCATTCTCTCATCTATAGTCATTTTGGGATTTATAGCTTTAGCTGAAAGTATTACAAGGCTTGGACGAAGATATTTTCCTGGAACCTTAAAGAAATATTCAAATATCTCTTGAGTTGAGCCCGAACTAAAATCTTTTCCAATATTTTTTAAAATCATCTCAGCTTCATAAAGCTCTTTACTCACAGCATTTTTAGCTTTTATAAAATTTGACATGACCTCACCACCTCTCAATAATCTAATCTTTTAGTATAATTATTTATTTTAATCTTTATATAATTGAATTACTGTTCTTTAGAGAGTATACAAAGAACATGTGTAGAAATTATGAAGATAATTTTTTAAAAACCAAAATGTTAATTGATTCCTTACTTGTTAGATTTAATCCAAACTTAATCATTGCCATATGTAGTAGATAGTATTAAAAATATAATAAGAGCTCCAATAAAAACCAAAGTTTTATTAGAGCTCTTTAAATTTATAATATTTTACTCTTTTTTAATTCAGTTACTCACACAATTTGTTAATTCCCCTAGCTACCCTTGTACAAAATAAAATACAAATATAGATATTAGTATTAACGCAGCTAAAATAATTATTGAAGTTGTTACTTTTAATTTATTATCTTCCACATAAATCCTTTGACTTTCTGTATTTCTCTTGGCTAACAATATATAAATAGCTAACCCAATAATAACTAAAGCAAGACTTAATAAATGCGAAATTGAAAATGGTCCCCAGATAACAGGATTTATTCTAAAGAATTCTACAATACCTCTTATTAAGGCAAAAGCAATTAAGTAAATCACAAACAACTCACCTTCAAACTTTTTCTTATAGTTTCTTCTCCATAGAACTATAAATAGTATGTAATCTAAAATAAATTCATATACTTGTGCAGGATGAAGTATTTGGCCATTATAGTTAATTCCCCATAGCATTATATTTGTCATTGGTTTACCAAATACGTCACAACCTACTCTTCCTATACCTTGAGCCAATGCGATACCCACCACTGCAATATCTGCAAGTTTTAAAAATGATATCTTACTCTTAATTGAGTAAAGGTATCCTGCAAGCACGGCTGAAACAATTCCTCCATGAATAGATAACCCACCTTCATTTATTTTAAATATTTCTCCTGGATTACTAAAATAAAATGATGGATTATAAAAAAGAATATAAAATAATCTAGCTCCTAATACACCCGCTATAACAACAATAAAAATTAGATTAAATATTATGTCTTCATTTATTCCTCTTTTTTCCCCTTGCTTAATTGCAAATGCTCCGCCTGTAATTGCAGCTATTGCTATCATTAATCCAAAAAAGTATATATGTATTGGGCCAAAACTAAAAAGTTCCTTCATAAATATTAACTTCCTTCCTACAAATTTAAAATAACTATAAAACTATTTACTACACTTTTTCTTAGACTTTCTATCTTTATTACAACAACATACCACTGAAGCTTTTTTTATTACTTTGTGATAAAGAATATGCGCAACAAATAAAACCACTACTACCGTTATTGCTACTTCAATGACCATCATTCATACCTCCAACTACAATATCTTAATTTAAAATTTTATATTGTCTATTCTAATGGCTAAAAATATTAGCTTATCTAGTTAAACATTATAATAATGTAATGTGTAGATTATATGAAGAATTATATTTATTATTTATCATAAATATATTTTACCTAACAACTGCTCCTTTCATTTTAATCCTATTGTCATTACAAGTTATAACGGATAATAACTCACGATATAATATAATTTAATTTTAAAATAATAAAACTAGATTGTCCCCTATATATAATTTTGAATTCAAATTACTCCATAAAAAAACCGCATCAGATGCGGTTTTTTTAGTATATATAATTCTACTATTAAAAAATTATTTAACTCTTCTAGCTGTGATATAATCTGGTCTGCTCATTGATGATATTTTTATCACATCACCTGTTCTCGGCGCATGAATATATGTATTATTACCAACATACATACCCATGTGAGTAGGATCACCATTCTTACCAAAGAATACAAGATCACCAGGTTGCAGTGCATCTCTTGAAACTCCATAACCATCATTTATTTGGTCATAAGTTGTTCTTCCAAGGCTAATCCCAAAGTGTGCATATACATATTGTGTAAAACCAGAACAATCAAATCCTGTAGAAGGACTTGTTCCTCCCCACAGGTAAGGAGTTCCTAAGAAATTTGAAGCATATGCTATTATGTTATTATCAGAAACGGGTGCAGATTTTGCTCCTCTCGATGCATTAGTAACTCTAGGTGCTTCATTTCTTATTTTATTTACTTGATTCATAGTTGCATTTACTTGCACTTGAGATTCATCTACTTTTGATGCAAATAATTTTTCCTGATCTTTAGCCTCTTGAATAAGCTTCTTTTGATCTGCTATATTTGTATTTAGACTTGTAAGCTTGTCTTCATTTTCGCTTTTTAATGCAAGCAAATCATTATACTTAACTTCAAGAGATGTTTTTTTACTTTCTACTTCTGACTTCTTATCATTTAAATCACTTATTACTTGTTTATCAAGTCCAATTATTTTTCTAATTACTTCAGCTCTTGTTATTAAATCACTGAAACTTTCAGATTCCAATAAGATTTTTAGATAGTTAGACTGCCCATTTATGTACATAGCTCTTACTCTTTGATCTAATACATCTTGCTTAGCTTCTACTTCTTTTTCAACCTGAGTAATTTGCTTTTTTGTTATTTGGATATCGTTTTCTGCCCCAGTTATGTTCTTCTTATTTGCTTCAATCTTCATCATATAATCTTCAATTTGATTATCCAACTCTTCAATGCTTGCTTCAAGCTGGTGTCGTTTATCTTGTACTTCCTTTAAAGAATTTTTATTTTGTTCTAATTGAGTTTGTGCTTGATTAGATGTTGGTGCAGCAAATGCTGAAATTTGAGTAATCATCACTAATACTGTTGCAAGCATAATCGTTTTAATTGTTTTTTTCACTTATATCGCTCCCTTATTTATAGAGTAATACTTGTCTCTCTTTTGTAAATTCAATCCTATACTACACTAAAATTGTGTAGAAATTATGTAGATTCATATAAAGGAATACATTACCATAAGGAAACACATAATTTCTTCATAATAATAAGTTATAATATTACAAAAACACACAAGTATATTTAACTAACATCTAATTGGAGGATTACTAATGATTAAATTTGTAGACGTTACTAAAGTATATGATAATAACACCTTGGCTCTTAAAAATGTTAACTTAACTATAGAAAAAGGTGATTTTGCTTTTTTAGTAGGCTCAAGCGGTGCTGGCAAATCAACAATAATAAAAATGCTTTTTAAAGAAATTGAGCCGACGCAGGGTAAGTTAATATTAAATAATACTGATGTAACCAATCTAAATAAGAATCAAATACCGTTTTACAGAAGAAATATAGGTGTAATATCTCAAGATTTCAAACTAATTCCAACTCTTAATGTCTATGAAAATGTTGCTTTTGCATTAAGGGTTATTGGTGTCAGTACTAAAGATATAAAAAAGAAGGCACCTATGGCTTTATCAGTAGTTGGATTATCTGATAAATTCAAGTCATTTCCAAGCCAATTGTCAGGCGGTGAACAGCAAAGAGTTTCAATTGCTCGAGCTATAGTGAATAATCCTAATATTTTAATTGCTGATGAACCAACAGGAAATCTCGATCCTGAAACTGCAATGGGAATTATGGACACGCTCGACAATGTTAATAAAAACGGTACTACAATACTTATGGCTACTCATGCAAGGATATCGTTGATTCAATGAGAAAGCGAGTTATTGCTATTGAGAATGGAACTATAATAAGAGATGAAATTAGGGGGACTTACGATAATGAATATTAATACCTTCAAATATTATATTATTGATGCATTAAAGAGTTTAAATAGAAATAGAACCATTAGTCTAGCATCAGTTATTACAGTGACCGTAACTTTATTTATAATGGGAGTTTCAATACTATTAATGCAAAATATAAATATAGGAATGAGTAATGTTGAATCGCAGGTTCAAATACAAGTATTTTTAAATAATAACATTACTAATAAAGATCAAGAAAACTTAGAGCAAAAGTTAAATAATATTTCTGGTATCAAAAGTGTTAAATTTGAAGATAAATCAAAGGCTTTAGAAAAGTTTAATAAACAGGTTTCTGAAGATAATAGTTCTTTATTAAATAATTATGATTCTTCCAATAATCCTTTACCTAATTCATTTATAATAGATCTAGAAAATCCTGAAGTATCACATCAAGTGATAAGTACAATCGAAAATATGCCTGGTATAGAATCCATTGGCAATGATCAGGAATTTACAAATAAAATAATTTCAATATCTAAAAACGTGAAATGGATTGGAATTGCTTTATTCATATTAATGGTATCAGTTTCTATATTCCTTATTAGTAATACTATAAAATTAACGATTTACTCAAGACGTAGAGAAATTGGAATAATGAAATTTGTTGGAGCAACTGATTGGTTTATAAGATGGCCGCTTATTATCGAAGGTGCACTTATTGGTTTGTTTGGGGCCGTATGTTCCAATATCTTAATATACTATCTCTATAAACTAGTTTTTATAAAGATAAATGAAAATTTACTTTTAATAAACTTATTATCACCATCTTATATTACGCAAACCCTCCAATGGCAGTTTATATTAGTTGGGGTTTTAATCGGAAGTGTAGGAAGCTCCTGGTCTTTAATTAAATTTTTAAAAGTATAAATCATAAAAGATACTAAAAAGTGTATTGAAAACTAATTATTTTAGAATTCAATACACTTTTCTATATATTAAGAACTATGAATTATGATTACATAAACTACTAAATTTTAATAACTTAAATTAAATTTATTCTCATTAGAATATTAATTACCTGTAGCTTATTCCATTTGGTTCTCCTTCTACTTTTGTGGTTTTAATAACCTTATCTGTGCTATTGTCAATAACACTTACAGTTCCATCATACATATTAGTAACATAAACATATTTATTATCAGGACTAACTACTACTCCGTGAGCTCCTTTTCCAGTTTCTATTGCTGCAACTACTTTCTTAGTTGACATATCTATCTTTGAAACAGTATTTGATGGTGCATCTTCTGTTCCTTGATTTGCTACAAATGCATATTTATCATCTGATCCAATGTAAACTTAAGTAGGTCCTTTTCCTACTACGATAGTACCATTCCCTTTATATTTTTATACAACATATTAGCTATATTTTAAATTTTTGCACTAAGAAATTAAGTTCTTCAGATAATTCAGCTTGTCTTTGTGCTGAACTCGCAACTTCTTGAGTTGCGATAGTTGTTTCATCTACACTATTTAATATCCCTTCTGAACTTTCTGCCGATTGCTGAGCAGTAGACGAAACTGTTTCTATTGCAGCACTAGTTTGCTCTATTGAACTAAGTATTTGATTTGTACCATTTGCAATTTCTTTTGCCATAGCTTTAATAAAGACTGCATCCTTTTCATATTTAAAAGCAGTTTCTAAAAAAAGCTCATAATCTGGATTTACATTATTATCAATATGCGCCAATATCTCTTGAGTGTTATTCGAAAGATTATTGAAGGCATTGTTTACCTGAGTAATAACTTCTTGTATGTTTGAAACATTCTCTGCTGACTGTTCTGCAAGCTTGCGTATCTCATCTGCTACTACAGCAAAACCTTTTCCCATTTCACCAGCTCTTGCCGATTCAATGGCCGCATTTAATGCTAAAAGATTTGTTTGCGATGCTATATTTGCTATAGAATCAGCCATTACTTTAATTTTTTCAACAACTTTTCCTTCTTCTATTGCTTTTAATATATTTTCTTGCTTTTCTTTATATATTTTCTTAGAAATATTTATTGATTTTAATCCCTTATCTTTTATTTCTGAGGCACGTATCTGAATATCATTAGAAGCTTGATCGCAATCCTTTGCCTTATTTGATAACTCAATAGAATTTGAAGTTATTTCTTCAATTGATGCATTTACTTCTTGTGATGTTGCGCTCAATTCTTCTGTACCAGTTGTTATTTCCTTTGTAGCTTCATTAATATTGTTCATTTTTGTAGAAATTCCTTCTATAGTGCTATAGATTTCTTCACTTGATTCTTTTATAATGCTAGAATTTGAAATTATTGTTGATATAAGACTTCTAGTGTTTTCAGCAGCTTTATTTAAAGCATTTGATATTTTTCCTATTTCATCTTTTGAATAGAAATCTATTCTCTGAGTTAAATCACCTCTACCTAGAGCATCCGCAAATACTAAAACCTTATTTATTTGTTTTGATATTAATGTTGAAATCAAAACTCCAAGTAAAATTGCAAATATGAAACCGAATATAACTATACCAATCATTAAATCGAATGAATTTTTAAATATTAAATTATTAGCACTATTTGCATTTTCAGCTTCTTTTATATTTGAATCAATTATTTTATTAATACTATCAAAAGTTTTATCCCTAGCCTCAGTTACCTTTTGAAAAGCTGTTTGTGCTTCATCATATCTATTGGCATTTATTAAATCCATAAAATCTTTACGTGACATCATATATTCTTCGTGAAGCTTTATAAAATTTGTTAATAATTTTTCTTCTTCACCTGCTTCACCTGAATTTTTAAATTCTTCAGAAATCATCATATCTTCATTTGTTAATTTTTCTATTTCACTTTCAATATCCTGTTTTTTAGTTGCATCTTTTGTTGTTAAAAGTGCTAATAAATCTGAGTGTATCTGTAAAAAGTTTGCTTTTAACTCCTCAACTGTTTTTAAATGTTTCAAATTATCTTCATACATAGATGTTGAATTTGCATTTATTTTTTTTATTTCCGATATCCCTCTAAATCCAATAATTCCTATAAGGAATGAAATTAATAAGAAGCAAAATATAAGTTTTTGCGCAAGTTTTAAATTATTTAATATTTTCATATTGTTCCTCCTCAGTCTATATGTTATCTCCTAATTGAATACACACATGATTTTGTTTTCTAAATGATTCTTAAAATATTAACTTTTAACAACTCAAATAATAGCATTCTATTATGAAGAACTTATGAAGAATATTCCAATTTATAATAATATATTCAATTTCTAATCTCCTAATTTTACGCTGTCTAATATAATAAATTTCACACCACGTAAATAAAATTAAATCTCCTTTTAGTTCAATAATTATTGGAATGGAGTTTGCTGCTGGATGGACTCCTCATTGGACTTGCTGTTCCATTTATTCTAATAGCTCTGGTTATAGATGGATTTGCCGAACAATTCAAAAACTAACTCATCCATATCAATTACAAGCGACAAAAATAATGCTTCAAATCAAACTATTGAAGTAACTCCTAATAATATTAAAACCAAAGCCATTGATTTTAAATTAAAAGATTTGAACTCAAATGAAAGCCTATATGAAAACTCTAGATAAATAACCGGCTTTAATAAAAAATGAATTAGAAGTCTCTAATCTGAGATTATTCTAATTCATTTTTTTACTTAATCATTTTTTTGTAATTGTAATCTTTATAAATATTAGGCCAATAACTGTTATGACTAGCCTTATCCAATTGTCATAAATATTAATTATGTCATAGCTAACAAGTGTCTCTAAAGCTATAGATGGAACCTTTCCAATCAATGTTGCAACAGTGAATATTGTACTATCAACATTACTTATTGATGCTGCAAGTGTTATAATTCCTGATGGTATAAATGGAATTATTCTTCCTTGAAATATTAGTAGCCCCGCCTCTCTTCCATCACTTTTAACTATTCTAGAAATTAACCTATTTCTATCTGTGAATTTTTCAATCTTTCTTTTAAAACCTAATCTATATATAATAAATGTAATATATGCCCCTATTGTTTCACCTAACAGAGATATGAAAAAACCATTAATAGGACCAAAGAAAACTATGTTCGCTCCTGTTATAAATACTGACGGCAATATACCAACAAGGGAAATGCCTATACTTATTATTAGACTTATAGGTATCGCAATAGAGCTATTATTTCTAAAGATCTCTATTACATCATTTATATTAAACATGGATTTCTCCTTTATTAATATTCTAATTTAAAATTTTAATTTCCCAATACTATATCTTTATCACGTACTATCTTGATTACTATCTGCTATTCTACAACATTCTTATAATCAATTCAAATAAAATAAGACTCAAATTTTAGCTTTTACGGCTCTTGAGCCTTTTACATATCTATGGTACTTTTGCTTAAACATATTTAAAATGATTGTATAACTTTTCTTATCCTTCTAGGCTACTTCACTATTAGTTCCTTTGAATAATAAATAAATTGCATATATCCCTGCTATACCAACAATGCCGCAAACTACTCTATCTACCCAAGACATTGTTACAGGTGCAGAACCAAAGGCAAGCCCTATGAAATCATCACCCAAAAAACCTATTATTCCCAATCTTATAGCGGCTGCAACAACCAATACCCATGTTATTGTTCTCATTTTCTTTAACTCCCTTTTATTAAATATATTTTATATTATGTTAAATTTAAATTACAAATAATATTTAGATATTTTAAATATCTAATCTATTATTTGTAAATCACCTTTTATTATACAAAAAAACAAACTAATAACTGTTCATTTTTTATTTCTTTGTCTAACTAAAAAAAGAAGTTAATAGTAACATACGATACTAGTTAACTTCTTTTTCATTAGCCTATTGCTCTATTTTGTTTTGATTTTCATTAACTTCTTTCTTCTCACTGCAACAGCTTCCATGTTTGCCTTTAAACATCATTCCCATCATAAGTACCATCATTATTGGACATATGAAAGGTGCTATCCCACCTATAGCTGCTTTAAATCCTGTTCCGACATTTAAAAGAGGAAGTGCTGCTACAATTATAAACGGTAATCCACAACAAAGCACCATCATTAAGATATGCTTTATTGGATTGTGTTTTTTATTTTCTCCATTTTTATTATTTCCATGACAATTCATAATAAATTCCCCCTCATATTCTCATTAGAATTAATATTCAAGCTTAATTACCTTACCACTTAAAATTGATCTATTTACTATTTCTTTAATATCATCTCTTGATACCTCTTTATCTCTATAGATTACTTTAATTTTCTTTGATTCTAAACTAACATCAACTCCTAATAAACCTTGAAGGGAGCTTAATGTTTTTACAACATTCATTAGACACCTATGACAAAGCATATTTTCTTGTTTAAAACTTAAACTATAGCTTTTCATCACTATCGCCTCCCTGTAAATACATTATAAATAAATGTTATGAAGATATTGTGTAGATAAAAATAAATTTTAAACATTAATTAAAATTCTAATTATCAGGATAAATGTAATCCTCTATATAATTAGTGCTTAAATTATATTACATAACTTTCACAATAAAACCTGAATTTCTATTAAATTTTTTCGGGCTCATTTATGGACTCAATGCTATCTGTAACTTTAATTATTCCTTTTATCATTCCCATCCAGCAACTAAACTCTATATCTTCATCTTTGGGGATAAATTCTATTATATTTTCTCCTGATTTGAAATCTTTATCTATATTGAAATATGGTACTACTATTCCATTATTACACGAATTAAGTTGATTTCCTTCAAATATCAACTTAACAGGAATATCTTTTTGAACATAAATAACATCAGGCGTATAACCATTATTATCTACTGTTATTCTTACCACCTGAACCCCATTTTCAATAGATGCCTTAGCTATATTTAAGTAAGAGGCATTAGCTTTATTTACTGATAAGTTATGTTTTAGTTTTTCACTCATATAAAAACTTGATACAAAAGTACTAAGTAATAGAATAACTGCACCTATAGCAAATAATCTTACATATTTTCTGTTATTTAAACATTTATATATTGATTTATTAACTTTTCTTATAATATTCATGCTTGTCACCCCTATAATTATAAATATTTTATTTCAGAAAAAAGTCACTTATTATATAGTAAAGTATAATAAAAAGTTATGAAGATTCTATAAGAATGATATATGAAATTTCTGTCAAATTATATTGGTGGTTATATGCTATTATTAAAACATAATAAATTATCTATATTCTAAGGAAATAAAAAATCAACAAAATGATTCTCTAAAAACAAAAAAGGTATCTTAAAATCACTTTCTAAAGTGGTTATAGATACCTCCTTTTTTTGTGTAGTTTGTGATAAAAATTTATCTATTAATTACTTTTGTTTATGCATACTGTAAATACAGTTTCCTTATTTTCCTTACTTTCTACATCTATTGTTCCAGAATGTAAAGTTAATATCTTCTTTACAAGTGTAAGACCTATTCCGCTCCCCTCAATTTTATGTCTGCTTTTATCTCCACGATACATTCTTTCAAAAACATAAGGTAAATCTTCTTTTTTAATTCCAATTCCATTATCCTTAATTTTAGTGATAACTGAGTTTATATCGCTACTAATATTGACCCATACAGTTCCATTTATATTGTTAAATTTAATTGCATTAGATATAAGATTTATAAATACTTGTTTCAATTTATCGTAATCGCCTACTACAATAAAATTTTCACCTTCTTCTTTATTAATAATTAACTTTATATTTTTTTCATCAGCAGCAATATTAAAATCACTAATTACATTTGAAATAAGCTCCTCTATATTAACCCTTCCTAATTTAAGCACTATTTCATCTGACTCTATTTGTTTTAGTGAATTCAAATTATTTAAAAGCTTGCCAAATCTTATTACTTCATCATTTAAGCTATTAAGTTTATCAGTAGTTACAGGTATAATTCCATCTATCATTGCCTCTAAATTATTTTGTAACACATTTAGTGGAGTTCTAATTTCATGTGATATATCTGAAATAAGACGCTTTCTTAATAAATCCTGACTATTTAATTTCTCACCTAAATCATTTATGCTCTCTGTTAAATTCCGAATTTCTTCAATATTACTTTTTATATTTGATCTAGAATTATAATTTCCTTTTGATAAACTTACAGAAGTTTTTGAAACTTCTTTTATTGGTTCAGAAAATTGCTTTGATATAATAAGACTTATCAATGCTACCACTAATAATGTTAATATTCCACTAAATACAATACTCTTATTAATTTGTGTCTTGAAATTGATATCTTCCTGAGAAAGTAATACAGGAGAATATTGACCTACAATGATATATCCTACCGTTTTATTATTTACATTTATATCAAAAGTATTAGCGGTATAAACTCCCGTTTCCTGCATACCATTAACTGTGATATGATTTTTTTCTCTTATATCTTCATGATTCATTTCCCATACAACTTTTCTATTATCATCTAAAAGACTTAAACAGTAATTACTCATATACGCTTCATGCATCATTTCTTCCCCTGAAGTACTATTCCATCCACCATCACTTTTATAAACTTGTTGAAAGTATTCTACTAACCTTGTATTTCTTTGAGTTTGTATATTTTCCATATACCTATTAAATGTATCAGTTATAGTTTTATTTACAATTAAAGCTGATAATAATACAGTAGCTACTGCGCAAAATATTATAATAAAACTCAATCTTCCCCTAATACTTTGCTTCATACTTCATCACCAAATTTATAACCAATTTTTGTAACAGTAACTATATATTGAGGAGACTTGGTATCTTCCTCAATTTTCTTACGTAAATTTTTGATATGAACATCTATACTTCTATCTGAGCCATCAAATTCGATCCCAAAAGCTCTCTCTATTATTGCTTCTCGTGTAAATACTTTTCCTTGATTTGAAGCTAAAATATATAATATATCAAATTCATTTGGAGTTAAACTTATTTCTTCTCCATTCAATTTAACTAATCTCTTATCAAAATCAATTATTAATTTGTTATCATTAAAAGAAAGTACATTTTCTTTTCTTGTTCTTACTCTTCTAAACAATGCATTTACACGCGCAGTAAGTTCTCTTGGACTTAATGGTTTTGTTAGGTATTCATCTGCTCCAATATTTAAGCCTTCAATTTTATCGCTTAATGTACTTTTAGCAGTTAGCATAAAAATATATACATCTGATATTTTTCTTAATATCTTACAAACTTCTTCACCATCAATATCTGGAAGCATTAAATCTAAAATTACAAGATCAATTCTTTCCTTTCTAAAAACTTCAATTCCATCTAATCCATTTTCAGTGGAATACACCCCATATCCTTCTCTTTCCAAATATGCTTTTACAACGTCTGATACGCTTTTTTCATCTTCAATTATTAAAATGTTGTTCATAACATTTCCCCCCATATAGTTAATTTTAATATTACTTTATCATATATTTAATAATTTAACTAAAAATTATTCCTCCAATAAGTTCTCTTATTATTTTAAATTTCAAATTCTGTTACACTTAATAAAAGAAAGTACTTCAAAATGATTGAAAATCATTTTGAAGTACATCCTTAATGGCAGCATCCTCCACCGCCTTTGAATACTCTAAAAACTATAAAAGCAACAACTGCAATTATTAATATTGTGGCAACCATTTTCCTCATCCTTCCTGCTATCTATCACTTGAAAATGATTCTTATTATATATTAAAATTATGTAGAAATTATGAAGATAATGATTATTACAAAATAGAATTTTTAGTAATTCTTATATTAGGATAAAAATGCTTTAGATACTGACAAAACTACATTTGCTACTTGGCTAGGATAAATTCCAAGAATAACAAGTACTGTCATAGATATAGTTAGTGCTAATTTTGTACTTATGGATACCGGAATTGATTCAAGTTTAGTAGGACTTTCTCCAAAATACATAACCTTAACAACTTTAAGATAGTAATATACTGATATAACGCTCATACCAATACTTAAAAATGCTAACCATATCTGTCCCTTTTCTATTATAGATAAAAATAAATAAAACTTACCTATAAATCCTGCTAAAGGTGGAATTCCTGCTAAAGAAAGTAACGATATAAGCATAACAGCTGCTAAGAAAGGTGATCTCTTAGCTAAATAAGCATAATCTTTAATTTCATCGCTTCCTGTTGCCTTTGAGACAGCAATTACAACTCCAAAGGCTCCCATGTTTGCAAACAGATAAAACAAACTATAAAGTAAAATTGATGCTACACCAAGGTTTGAGTTAGCAATAATCCCTAGCAAGAAATAACCTGCTTGGGAAATGCTTGAGTAAGCAAGCAACCTTTTAATATTAGTTTGAGGAATAGCAACTAGATTTCCAAGTACTAAAGTTATAACAGCTAAAACAACAATTAATTCGATCCAGTAGCTTGACACAGAGGGCATACCAGTCATAAATAATCTTAATAAAACTGCTAAACCTGCTGTTTTAGATGCTACCGCTAAAAATACTGTAATCGAAGTAAGTGCTCCTTCATAAATGTCTGGAGCCCACATATGAAAAGGAACAATGGCTATTTTAAAAGCAAAACCTGCAATTAAAAATATCATGCCTAGTATTTCTAATGGTGCTATCTGTCCTGTGACCAGTGCTTCTGCAATTTCTTTAATAGCCGTTGTTTGAGTAATCCCATATATTAAACTTAATCCATACAAGAAAATTGCTGAAGACATTGCACTTAAGATAAGGTATTTTAAACTTGCTTCTTTTGATTTATCATCACCTTTATAAGCAATTAAAACGCAAAAGGATATAGTCATTAATTCTAGCCCTATATATATTGCAATGAGCTCTCCCGATGATACCATAATCATCATTCCAAGTAGCGCAGACACAATTAATGCATAGAACTCTCCTTGTTTTGAAACCAGATGATCTCTAGAAATTAGCACTGTTAATACTGCAGCTATCAAGAAAAGCTGTTTAAAAAAAGTACTAAAAGGATCATTAATATAAGCTCCACCAAAAAGAGATTGTGACTGACTTCCATTCAATAGTGCCCCACTAAATAATGATACTATTAAAATTATAAATAGACATATTCCTGTAAATAAACTAAGCTTTTCTTTATACCTTTGCAGTAATAAACTTGCTATCAAAAGTACAAGACATAAAACTGCAGTTAAAAGTTCAACTATATAACTCATAATTAAAATCCTCCCATTATCATTCCTATGTCTGATATCTTACCCATAAGTGACATTGCTCCACTATGAATAAGGTCAATTAGTGGTGAAGGGAATAAACCAAAAAATATTAATACACCTGCGAGCATCACTATAGGTATCATTTCCACTCCTTTTGCATCCTCTAAATGATCCCATTCTTCTTTTCTTGGACCAAGAAAAGTGCTTTGAATTACCTTTAATATATAAGCCGCAGTAATAACAATTCCTAGAATAGCCATTATTGAGATTGCTTTAAAAGGTATTACTGAAAATAATGTTCTTGGTTCATCATGAGATCCTAAAAATATTAGAAATTCAGCAACAAAATTGTTTAGCCCTGGAAGTCCCAAAGATGCAAAACCAGCAATTATAAAACCAATGGCTACTCTTGGCATTTGATGTATTAAACCACCAAACTTAGCTATTTCTCTTGTATGAGCCTGATGATAAATATTTCCTATTAGCGTAAAGAATAATGCTGTCATAATACCATGGGCAAACATCTGAGCTACTGCTCCATCTATTCCTTCAAAGTTTAATGAAGCAATTCCGAGTAGTACGTACCCCATATGGCTTACACTAGAATAACCAATTACAAATTTCAAATCCTTTTGAGCCATAGCAACCATAGCACCATATACTACATTAGCTATTGATAGCGCTGCAATTAAAGGAACCCAGTATTTTGCACCTTCTGGAAATAAAAACACCCCCGCGCGGATAATTCCATAACCACCTAGTTTCATTAAAACACCTGCATGAAGCATACTTACAGCTGTTGGCGCAGCTACGTGTCCATCTGGAGACCATGTATGAAAAGGCCACATAGGAACTAATATACCAAAACCTATTAACATTAGGAAAAAAGTAAATTTTTGAAAGCTGGCGCTATATTCAATAGTACTTAGGGTTTGTATGTCAAAACTTCTTATTCCTAAATTATTAGCATATACAAAGGTCGCAATAATTCCAATTAGAATAAATGCACTTCCTACTAATAAATATAAAGTAAGTTTCATTGCAGCATAATTTTTTCTTGTACTTCCCCAAACTCCAATTAAGATATACATTGGAATAACAGCTATTTCAAAAAATACGTAGAATAAAAATAAATCTCTTGAAATGAATACCCCAAAAACACCTGCAACTAGTAAAAGCAGGAAAATGAAAAATTCCTTTATTCTTTTTTCCATTTTCCATGATGAAAAAACACCTGCAAAAATAACGATAGCAGTAAGCAATATTAAAGGTATGCTTAAACCATCCGCACCAACAGAATAATTAATTCCAAAGGCAGGTATCCAAGAATAGGTTTCTTGAAATTGAAGTTCTCCCATTTCCTTATTGTAAGTAACAAAAGCTATAATCGAAAGCAACAATGAAATAAACGTGACAATTGCTGCTGTAACTTTTATTTCCTTTTCCCTACTTTCTGGAAGCAAAAGTATTATGATTATACCCAAAATGGGTGCTAATAATATTGATGTTAATATCGGAAATTGCATCTACATCCCTCCTAAAATCGGTGCTGCGAGCCAAAGAATTATCAAAGCAATTGCTATGAAAAAGATTAGAGCATAATTTTGCACTCTGCCCGAATGAATAAGTCTAAGCTTATCTCCTATTCTGATTATGAAAGAAGTCGTGTTATCAAAAATTCCATCTACTACGTTACGATCGCACCAATTGAAAAGATAAGAAATATTTAAAACTACTTTTTCATATATCCATTGATAAAGTTCATTTATATAATATTGATTAAAAAGAAATTGATGAATTGATCTAAACTTCACACTTAGAGCTTCACTTGATATTACTTTTTTACCATAGATAAGCCATCCAAGTAGTATTCCTCCAGATGCTGCTGCTACTGATTCACCCATAACCATTAAATTTTCTTCAGGAATTTGAGATGTTTGAAAGTATATATATGAAGCAAATGTTTCATTTATAAAACCATAAATTACTGAAAAAACTGATAATATGATTAATGGTACAGTCATACACCAAGGAATTTTATGGACAGAATGTTTTTCTCTTTCTTCTCCAAAGAAAACTATAAAAACTAAACGCGCCATATAAAATGCTGTTAAGAATGCTGTGATCAAACCTAAATAATATAAAAATATATAACCATGTTCGTAAGTTACAGTTAGAATTTCATCCTTACTAAAGAAACCTGATAGAGGTGGAACCCCAGCTAATGATAAAGATGCAATAATAAAAGTAATACTGGTGATTTTCATCTTTTTAATTAAACCACCCATTTTAAAAATGTCTTGTACACCAATAGCATGAATAATACTACCTGCACCTAAAAATAATAATGCCTTAAAAAATGCATGGCTTGTAAGATGAAACATTCCAGAAGTAAATCCGCCTACTCCCATTGCCATAACCATATATCCCAATTGACTCATAGTTGAAAAAGCCAATATTCTTTTTAAATCTCTTTGAACTATTGCAATTGTACCTGCCATGAATGCAGTTATTCCACCAATGTACGCAATTACTAAACTTACTTCATTTAAAGAAGAAAATAATATATAACCACGCGCTAAAAGATATACTCCAGCTGCAACCATAGTAGCTGCATGAATCAATGCACTTACTGGTGTTGGCCCTTCCATGGCATCTGGAAGCCAAACATGAAGTGGAAATTGAGCTGACTTTGCTACTGGTCCTGCAAAAATTAATAATGCTATTATAGTTAAATAAACAACATCTTGATATGCTGGAATACTCGCAGCTAGTTCTCTAAAGTTAAAAGTTCCAAAAGCCATGAAAAGGCAAAGCATTCCAACTAAAAATCCGAAATCTCCAACTCTGTTTGCGACAAACGCCTTTTTATTAGCCTTTACAGCTGAAGGCCTGTCATAGTAAAAACCAATTAGAAGATAAGAACATAACCCTACGAGTTCCCAGAAAAAGAACATTTGAAAATAGTTATTAGAAATTACGAGTCCTAACATTGAGCTAGTAAATAGAGATAAATTCGCAAAAAATCTTGAAAAACCTTTTTCTCCTTTCATGTAACCCAAGGAATATATTTCAACCAATAAACCTATAAAAGTCACGATTATAAGCATAGTTGCTGTAAGTGGATCAATTAATACTCCTACTTCAATCTTAATTGGAGCTGATAGCCACGAAACAGCATATTCAACAGGTTTATTTATGCTAACTTTCGAAGTAATAACCTCATAAAAAACACCTAAAGAAAATATAAAAGAGAGAACCATCCCACCTATTGCAATTGCTGAACTAATTCCTTTAGATTTTTTTGTAATAAACCCAATAATTAAAAATGCAATTGCAGAAAATATGGGAATCATCCACGCTAAATCTATAAATCTCATCATAACACCTACCATTTTAAAATATTGAAATCTTCTACATTAGATGTAGTATGACTGCGATAAATATTTAAGATAATAGCTAGACCTACAGCAATTTCAGCTGCTGCAACAACAATAACAAATATTGCAAAAATGTGTCCTGTCACCTTTTCTGGTGCTAAAAATTTATTAAAAGCTACTAAATTAATATTGACTGCATTCATCATAAGTTCCACAGACATTAATACACTAATAACGTTTCTTTTTGTAATAGCTCCGTAAAGACCGATGCAAAATAAAGCAGATGCGAGTATTAGATAACCTTCTAAACCAACCATTTAATTCTTCACTCCTTTTGCTAAAATAATAGCGCCTACCAAAGCTACTAATAATAGTAATGCAGAAACTTCAAATGGAATTATATAATTTCCAAAGAATCCATCTGCAATAGCACCAATGGTATTTTCTATATTTAAATTCTTATACGTAAAGTTACTACGTAAAATTAAACGTGTAATAATCCCAAAGAATCCTAAACAAAATACTAAACCTGTCCATCTTAATTTATTAAATGGATTACTATTTTTCATATCACTTTTGCGAGAAAGCATTATTGCAAACACAATTAAGATTGAAATAGCTCCAGCATAAATTAAAATCTGTGCTAATGCTAAAAAATCAGCTCGAAGCAAGATGAAAACCACTGCTATACCTATGAATGTTAAAATCATTGATAAAGCACTATGGATAATATTTTTTGAATGAACGACACCTATAGCAAAAGCTATAATTAAAAATGCTATAGGCCAAAAAACAAAAGCTGATATCATAGCAATTCCTCCTTATTAAATAGGGTTAACTTTGTTTCAGCCCTACTATACGCACTTAATTCAAAATCTGAAGTAACCTGCAGAGCCTTACTTGGACAGCTTTCAACGCAGAGTCCACAAAAAAGGCAATATTCTAATTGCATATCATATTTGGTTAAATGCTTTTTATTATTTTCATCTTTATAACTCTCTACATTGATAACTCTATTTGGGCAGCTCAAAGCACAAATGCTACATGAAATACATTTTTCTGAATCCAGTTTAAAAGAACAACGAGAACGTAATGGAAGCTTTGGATGTTCTTCTGGATACTGCTGAGTAATATTTTTTTCAAATAAATGTCCAAGTGTTACTCTAAGACCATTTAATAATCCTTTACCAAACATTAAATTCACCTCTTAACTAATTGTGGCATATTCAAGAAATAATAAGTCATCATGCTAGTCTATTTCTAGTCATACTACGTCAGCATTTTTACCTAATAGGCCCACTATGAGATAAAAATACTTCCTTGTCTGACTGAAAATATACATCGCATCATGGACTTATTGTTTTCTTTCATATACCTAACTGAAATATTTTAATGCCTATTCCAGTTAGTAAAATGTTTATTAGAGAAATAGGAATAAGATATTTCCAGTTTAAAGACATCATATGATCTAACCTAAACCTAGGAAAAGTCCAACGAACTAACATAAGCAGTAACACTATTACGTAAGTTTTTAGGATAAACCAAATCCAAGAAGGTAATAACGGACCACTAGCTCCTCCTAAGAATAAAGTAGCTGTAAGTGCTGAAACAGCAAACATATTTGTATACTCAGCAAGATAAAAAAGTGCATATCTCATTCCGCTATATTCTGTGAATGGACCAGCTACTATTTCCTGCTCTCCTTCAGCTAAGTCAAAAGGAGCTCTATTTAACTCTGCAGTCGCGGCAATAAGATAAATAATAAATGCAACAGGCTGTAAAAAAATGAACCACACTTTATTTTGAGCTGTAATAATTTCTGTTAACTTTAAAGAACCACTTATCATAACTACTCCGAGAAGAGAAAAAATCATAGGTATTTCATAACTTATCATTTGAGCAACTACTCTCATCCCACCTAAAAGGGAATACTTATTATTAGATCCCCATCCTGCCATTAATACAGGTATTGAAGAAACTCCAGATATAGCTAAGAAATAAAGCAATCCTAAATTTAAATTTACAGCGACCATATTTTTTCCAAAAGGTAACACAGCATATATTAATAAAGCAGGAACCATAACTAACAATGATGCCATTACGAAAACTAATTTATCTGTCTTTTCTGGAATAATATCTTCTTTACCGAGAAGCTTAACAACGTCAGCTACACTTTGAAATATTCCTTGTGGCCCAAATCTATTAGGCCCTGGACGCTGCTGAAGATAACCACAAAATTTTCTTTCTAAATAAATCAAAAACATAGCATTTAATAAAACAAAAGCTACAATCCCAATAAAATAAACTAAGCTCATAATAATACTTACAAAGGCATTTGGTATTCCCAATGCCAAAGTTAAACTTTTAATCCAATTAGATATATTTAAAAATATATTCTCCATTTCTACCTCCTAAGGCACATGAAAATAAATAACAAGTTCAAAGTTGCCATGATTATTTTTCATCAGGCAAGGAGACAAATTGCCCTTATAGTGGCCCTATTAGGTCAATTTGCCGACGTGAGCAGTGAACCCAAATCTATGATTTGGTGTGAATCGCTTACTCAGTGAGCGTATGCGAATCGAGCTTCCCATGATGGAAAATGGGCACCTTAGAAAAAAGCAGCTATGCTGCATATAAGAACTTTTCTGGCAAATGGACTTGTTATTTTTTGAATGCGCCTGAACTACCTATCAATTTCGCCTAATATAGGATCGAGTGATGCGAGTATTGCAACAGCATCCTGAATAGTGCTTCCACTCGCCATTTCAGGAAAGGCACCTATATTAACAAAAGATGGGCCATGTATGTGAATTCTATACGGTTTATCTGATCCATCACTTACTAAGTAATATCCGAGTGTACCTTTAGAACCTTCTATTTGATGATAAATATCTCCTTTGGGCGGTTTTATCAGCCTTGGAACTTTAGCTAAAACCGGACCTTCTTCAATTTGTTCTAGTGCTTGCTTAATTATTTTTATACTCTCTTCCATTTCTCCAATACGCATTATCCATCTTTCGTAGCAATCGCCATCTTTTCCGACAATTACTTTAAAGTTAAAACGCTCATAAATACCATATGGTGAATCACGCCTTAAATCTAAATCAATTCCCGAAGCCCTAAGGTTTGGACCTGTTAAACCGTAAGCTAAAGCTTTTTCTCCACTAATTATTCCAACACCTTTAGTTCTTGCTTGAAATATTTCATTACCAGTAATGATACGTTCATATTCAACAAAACTCTTATCCATGTCATTAAGAAAATTTTCTAAACTTGCGATGAGCTCTTCAGGTACATCGTAGCTTACTCCACCGATACGCATATAATTTGTAGTCATTCTAGAACCACAAACCATCTCTAATAAATCTAAAACTTTTTCTCTATCTCTAAAAAAGTACATCCAAGGTGTATGTCCATTTAGATCAAGAGCCATACTTCCTAAAAAAACTTGATGACTTGCTATTCTCTGCAATTCAGCCATTATTATACGAATGTATTCTGCTCTTTCTGGAACTTCAATCCCAGCAAGCTTCTCTACTGTTTGAACGTAACCTAACTCATTTAACATTCCAGATAAATAATCTAATCTATCAGTATAAGGTATAAATTGATTATAAGTTCTGGATTCAGCTAACTTTTCTATACCTCTGTGCAAATAGCCTATAACATTTTCTACATTGACAATGTGCTCACCATCTAAAGTAAAAATTGCTCTATATACACCATGAGTACTAGGATGCTGCGGTCCAAAATTTAAAGTCATTTCTTCAGTATGCAAATCTCTGTTATGTTCCATTATAAAACTTCCTCCTTCCTACCTTCGCTTTTCAACCTTAAAATCTTTTCTAAGCGGATGTCCTACAAAATCATCTTGGCATAATATCCTTTTTAAATCTGGATGACCAATAAAATTGATTCCGAATAAATCATAAGCTTCTCTTTCCTGAACATTTGCTGCAAGCCAATATTTAGTTAATGAAGGAACTTCAAGTTTCTCATCAAGTTTTACCTTAATTCTAATTAGTTCATTGGTTGTTAACGACATAAAATGATAAACACAGCTTAGTCTTTCTTCTTCAATCGCTGTTAAATCAACTAAAAAATTAAATCCATAATCTTTTACCTTTTTTATAACATCCATAAAAATATCTAATTCTATATGGATAACAATCTGAGTGTGTTCTATAATTTCAATATCTTGCTTATACCCTGTTTTTAATCCTGAAATCAGATTTTTACTAGTTTTACTCACCTTTGCACACCTCTTTCTGATGAATAATTTTTTCTTTTAAAGTTAAAAGCCCATGGATTAATGCTTCTGGCCGTGGAGGACATCCTGGAATATAAACATCTACTGGTAAAAATGTGTCAGCACCTGGAACAACATTATAGGAATCTACAAATGGTCCCCCACTAGTTGCACAGCTTCCCATTGCAATTACCCATTTAGGTTCTGGCATTTGGTCATAAATCTTTTTAACTATAGGTGCCATTTTTTCAGTAATTGTTCCTGCAACAATCATCAAATCTGCTTGTCTTGGTGAAGCACGGAAAACTTCATATCCAAAACGTGCAATATCATAACGAGCACCTCCTGCTGCCATCATTTCAATAGCACAGCATGCGAGTCCAAATGTTAACGGCCAAAAAGAATGTGCACGGAAATAATTTAAAGTATCATCTAATTTGGTTAAAATAATATTTTTTTCTATTTTTTCTTGAATATTTTTATCTTGTATAAAATTTATTTCCACTCTAATGCCCCCTCTTTCCACGCATACCATAAGCCAATAATTAAAATTCCTACAAAAATAACCATCTCAAAAAGTGCGAATAATCCTAATGATTTAAATTTTACTGCCCATGGTAATAAAAATACTGTTTCAACATCAAAGAGTAGAAATACTAAACCGTACATAAAGTAACTTACCTTGAATCTAATCCAAGTTGGTCCAGTTGTTTCAACACCACACTCATAAGTAGATAATTTTTCTTTATTTGGCTTCTTCGGTCTTACTAAGGAAGCTGTTAATAAAACAACCATACCAAAAATAAATGAAGCGATAAGAAAAACTCCAATAATCAAATAATCCTGTATCATTTTTATCTCCTTTCAAATTAACCTTTAGTGTAAAATAATTTCTTTGATCCTCTCAGACGAGGTATACTCTTTAAAAACTATCAAGTAATTAGCATTTTTTTCTTGTTCAAATATTATCAAGTTTTTATGTAGTTATTATGTAGAAAACCTATATGAAAGCTTTAATATTTTCTTTTAAAACACGTAAAAAAATCACAATATATAAATCTATAAGAAATATTCGTTAAAAATAATCTGTTTAAATAAAAAAAACAGAAGCCTATTTAACATAAACTTCTGATGATTTATTAAAATATAATTGCAATTATTAATCCAATAACTACAGCCAAATGATATTTTAGACCAACCTGTCCTATAAGTCCCATACTCCTACCTTTTGTTTGAGCACTTTTTTCATATGAAAGAAAACTCCTAATTGATTTATAGGGATATATTAAAATTACAGGTAATAACACGACAATTGGATAAATGCTCATTAACACTAAACAGACTGTTAGTACAAGTAACATTATTACATTAAAAACCCAAAGCTTATTTGAATTTTTTTTACCTATCATAATAGGCAGTGTTTTTCTTCCAGCTTCCCTATCCTCTTCTATATCACTTAAATTATTTGTTAGTAATATAGTACTAATAAATAATACTGTAGGGACTGCAACTAAAATTGTATTTATATTAAATATACCTGATTGAATATAAATCACTGTAGTAGTTATACCAATTCCCATCGTAACTCCAGATATAATCTCTCCAAATGGCGTATATGAAATAGGTAAAGGACCAAATGCATATAAAATTGAAATAAGACCTCCTATTGCAGCAACTAGTAAAATGTAATAGCTTGTTTGACTAGCTAAAAAAATACCAATCATAAGAGCAATAAATTGGTATAAGACTATTATAAATAATACTTGCGTAGATGTAGTTTCACCGCTAACTAGAGCTTTTTCATCTTCACTCTTATTATTGTCTGCTCCACGTTTATAGTCAAAGTAGTCATTAATCATATTAGTAGCACTTTGAATTAATATCATAGCAATTGCTAATAATATAATATACAAGACATTTAATTTTCCAAAAGCATACCTTGAATAAACTGACCCTAAGAGTACAGGAACTAATCCTGCAACAAGAGTTTTTATATCCATAAGTTTTATTATTGTTTTAAATCCCATCTTTCCCTTCTCCTCATCAAGACCTTTAATCTTTTTTATTTTATATTTCATAATACAAAATATTTATAAAGATTTTATGAAGAAATCGATCATAGTAATACAAATTATATTCAGTAACTATGCTTTCTCTATTCTTAGTTTGGTCGTTAAAATATTCGTAAAATGATAGTGCTAAGAAGCTACCTGTAATATTATAAACATTATTAAAACCTAAGTTTTGTAGTGCTAATGTTGCATTATAACTTTTTTGACCAGTTCTACAATGTAAACATACTGGTTTGTCTTTTGACATATCATTTATCCTTTGTCTAAGCTCACTTAATGGAATATTAATTGCGTTTTTAATATGTCCATTAGCATATTCTCCTCTTTCTCTAACATCTATTATATAAGCATTACATTCAACAAGTCCTCTGACTAGATCTATATTAACCTGCTTAAAGTCAACCATTATAATAATCAAAAGTTCTTAATATTTGGTCAAAAAATGTATTATTGTCTGCTTAGTACTTCAGATATAAATTTTTCTTTTCCTACTCTATCCATTACTGTCGAGATTCTTTCTCCCTTTACTCCAATTTCTCTATAGCATTCCATAATCTTATCAACTACAAATACTATATCTTTTTCTTCGAATATTTTTCCTAAAGAATCCCCTATTCTTATTCCTCGTCCAAATCTTCCACCAACAAAAATTTCTGCACCTTTTTCTTTAATACCAACTGCATTGGTTCTACATAGTCTAGAACATTCACCGCAACTTACACATAATTCTTCATGATATACTACTTTTCTATTTACTACCTCTAATGCTTTTTGCCTGCAGCCTTTAACACAAATTCCACATCCAACACAGTTGTCCAAATTAAATTCTGGGATTGTCTTTCCCATTATTCCAATATCATTTATATTAGCTTTTGCACAATTATTTGCACAACCAACTATTCCTATTTTGCACTTATGAGGAGTATCTGTAGCAAAATATTTTTCCTCTAGTTCTCTGCAAATTGCCTGAGTATCAATGTTACCATGCAGACATACAGTTCCTTTGCATGCAACTAATGGCCTTATTTTCTGACCTGTTCCACCATGACGTAGCCCCAAAGATTTTGCTTCTTCCATTACTTTTTCTGCATCTTCATCTTTAATCCAAGGAACTTCAATTTGAAGTCTTGTTGTAAGTCCTGAATACCCTCGTCCATATTTTTTAGCAATCCCATTTATGTTGTTTAATTCTTCAACTGTAAAATTTCCTGCTCTACTTAAAAACCTTACTGCATAATGTTCCCTATCATTTTGTAATAAAAAACCTAATGCCTTCATTTCTTTTTGTCTCTTCTCATTAACCATAATAATCATACATCTCCCTAACTATGAATTACTAATTCTTTCTCATTTTGTTTCAGTATAATAGATATATGATAATAAATAAAATATAAATACCTAATGATAACCATTAAAATATTTAATGATTCGAGATCTAAAATGCCATAATGAATATTCTTACCCCTACAATAGCTAATGCAACTGCAAGACTTCTAATTATATCTACTCCGTGAATCTTTTTTGAAAGCTTCGCACCTAACTGCGCTCCAAATAATACACCTATAGATAAGGCAGCTGTTTGGATAAAGCTTGACTGAAGCACTCCATTGACTATATGAACCATAGTTCCTGATAATGACATTACTGCTAGAACAAAATGCGAAGTAGCAGTTGCAATATGAACGGGGTAATTTAATATATTGACAAGTACTGGAACATGTATTATTCCTCCTCCTATACCTAAAAAACTAGACATAAAGCCGACAAAAATACTTACAACTATTCCAGTTACAGGATTATATGAAAATGTATGTTCTACCCCTTCAATATCTACCACTGTTCTTGTAATATAGCCATTCTTAACTACTAATCTATTTTCTGCTTTCTCCTCCTTGGTTCTTAATATCAAGAATATAGATATAATAACCAGTAACACACCAAATATCCCATTAAAAAGCTGCCTTGGTACGTATGATGTTATTACTGATCCTAATATTGATCCAGGCAGTGTTGCTATTGCAAAAATTATTCCTGATTTATAATCAATACGTTTCATCCTCGAATAAGCAAAAGAGCCAGATAATGCATTAAAAAATACAACTGCTAGAGAAATACTAGTTATTGTATCTGGACTCTTATCTGGATATAACAATAATAAAATAGGTACCAGTATAAATCCTCCTCCTGCACCTATTAGAGTTCCAAATGCTCCAACTAAAAATCCTAAAGGAGTTAACCATAAAAATTGTATCAAATTTAAAACCTTCTTCCATAACAATTATGCATTATAATTAAACAAGTTTCTAAAATTTAAAAACTATTAATTATATTAATATAACTCTCCTATATTATACACTACCTTTTAACCATTTTGGATATAAGTTTTAAATTTTATATTTCAAAACACAATTTTGTGCTTAGTTCCTTACTTTATAGTAATTTTATTATATCCAATTGCTTTTTTAGGGCATTCAATAACACACTTTCAACATTGAATACAATCCGGATGGCTTAGTTTAAAAGGCAACTAATCACTTTCCAACTAAACTTCTAACCTTACTTGTTTGGCTCTTTTTTATCTTATAAAATTGCTCTTCTATTACCAGTAACTTTATCACACTACAAAATAATATATTAGGGCAAAAAAATAAGCCGATATATCGTTAAAATATCAGCTTACCTTTTACTTAACATTGTTCTAACCTCATTAAGTTATTTGCAAAATTTCAGTTATTAAACAAATGCTATTTTAAAATATTATTAACAAAAGGAACTCTTAAATTGAGCTCCTTTATTATAGATAAAATTATAAAATTTACTCTTTATAAGTATTCCCTTTAGATTTGCTATTATAATAACTTGCAGCTATAAATATTATCCAGGCAATAACTCCTGTTAAACTTATTAACTGAGCCATTCTAAAACTTCCTATCATTAAACTATCTGTTCTCATTCCTTCAATTATGAATCTACCTATAGAATACAATCCTATATATGTAAAAAATACTATTCCATTTTTTTTGCATTTTCTGAGCATAATCATCAGAATTATAAATATAGTTAAATTCCAGAGAGATTCATATAAAAAAGTAGGATTATAATACAATCCATTTATATTCATCCCCTTTTGAATGAACATAGGAAAATGCTTAATAAATTCATAACTAACTACATCACCATGTGCCTCTTGATTAAAGAAATTCCCCCATCTTCCTAGAGCCTGAGCTAAAATAATTGAAGGTGCTGCCACATCTGCAAACTTAATAAAGCTTAATTTTTTAATTCTTGTATAAATTAATGCTGTTCCTAATGCAAAAATTAGCCCACCATGTATTGCAAGTCCACCATTCCTTATATTAAAAGCATTAATAATATTATCTTTATAGTTATCAAATTCAAATATTACATAATATAGCCTTGCACCTATTATACCAATTGGAATAGATAATAATACAATGTTTAGCAAATTATCATAATCAACTTCTCTCCACTTACAATTATATTGAGATATTAATATTCCAAGCATAATACCCGTTGCAATTAATATTCCATACCACCTAATATCAAATCCTCCAATTGAAAATGCCACTGGATTCATAATTTCACTTCCTTATCTTCTAATTTTGTATTTTTTGTATAACCATAGCACAAGCTCCTACAGCTATAGATTTATCTTCAAAATATCCACCCCTAATAAATTGAATATTATTATTTTTTATGTGACACTTCTGAAGAGCTATTTCTTTTGTAGTTTCATAAAACAACTTTGATTGTTGTATTAATGGACCACTTAAAATTATAAGCTCTGGATTAAATAACTTAATATAATTTGAAAGTCCTATACCAAAATATAAAGCCGTATCTTTGATAATACTCATGGCCACTTCATTTTCTCTTTCTCCAAGGCTACAAACATCTGTATAATTAATATCATTTAAATTTTTATTTAACCAAGATACTCTATTTTCTTTTATTTCATCTATAAACTTTTTTGTTATATTGGATATTGATACATAACTTTCTATACATCCATAATTTCCACAGGAACACAACTCTCCATCAGCATCAACAACCATATGTCCAAATGCATCTTCTACATTGTTAATAGTTCGAATTAGAACTCCAGATGATATGATCCCAGTTCTTATTCCTACACCACAGTTAATATATGCTATATTCTTTTTACCTTTCCCAATTCCAAAGTTATATTCGCCTATAACAGCTGCATTAGCACCATTATCTATGCATATTATTGTATCAAATTCTCTTTTTAGTTCATCTTTTAATTGATCAGAATTAAATCCACCAACTATTCCTATTCCAATTCCAATAATTGCTGATTTTTGTATTTTTAATTTCATACAACATTCTTTTATAACATTAGGTATAATTTCAGATATTGTATTCATATCATATTCATGGCTTAATAATTTTTCTTCTAGTATTTTTAATTTCAAATTTGTTATGACTATTCTAGTGTAAATTCTTGAAATATCAATTCCCATAATATAAAATTCACTATGATTTACATCATATAAACTAGGCTTTCTTCCTCCTGTAGATTCTCCAATGTCACTTTCCACAATGATTTTTTCGTCAATTAATATTTTAAGATCTCTATTTAATGTAGTTAATTTTATCTTAGTTATGTTTGCCAATTCATTTTTAGCGATAGGACCATTTTCTTGTATAACGCGAAAGATATATCTGCACCTATCATTTAACGATTCAAAACTTTTATATGCTTCCAAGAAACTCGCTCCCTTTCTCATATTAGTATATCATCTTTTAGCCATTATGGATATAAGTTTTAATTTACTTCAAATATATGTGTAATTTTAACTCGCTTTATTTCATTTGACTATTAATTCCTTGATGATAAATAAATGGCAATTTCAATTCTCTACGCACCTTCCCTTAGCATATTCTAGGCAGCATACTTCCCTCTAAAGGCGATAATAATCTCTTTCCACCAAATCCGTTTTCTATAAATATATTCTGATTAGACTCTTTAACAAATTCACCTATAATTCTCGCTCCTTTCCCTTGATCAAGTGAGCGAATTATATCAAGTACTTTTTGGGACTCGGTTTCTTTAACAACTAGTACCATTCTTCCCTCACAAGCCATATATAATGGATCTAATCCTAAAAGATTATTTATAGACTTAACACTTTCACTAATTGGAATTTCCTTTTCTATTAGGTGTATCCCAAGCTTGCAAAGTGATGAAAATTCATGCAATACAGTGGCTAATCCGCCTCGAGTTGGATCCCTCATTATTTTTATTGAAGGAAACTGTTCCTTAAGTTCTTCTATAAAAGGAAATAGTGGTGCACAATCACTTTTATAGTCTCCTTTGACCTTTAAGTTATATCTCTCTACTGCAATTGTTGTTCCATGCTCACCAATTTCCCCAGTTACTATAATTTTATCTCCTTCTTCAATAGGTTTTACTTCATATCCGTTAATTATATATCCGATTCCACTTGTATTAATGAATATTCCATCTACACTTCCTTTTTCAACTACCTTTGTATCTCCTGTTACTATCTTAGCTCCACATTCTAAACATGTTTGCCCCATAGACTTAACAATTTCTTCAAGGCTTCGCATTGAAAATCCTTCTTCAATTATAAAACTCGAACTTAAATAAAATGGCTTTGCTCCAGATACAGCTAAATCATTAATAGTACCACAAACTGCAAGCTTTCCTATGTTTCCCCCAGAAAAAAACAGTGGCTTTACCACAAAAGAATCTGTGGTGAAAGCCATTTTTCCTTGTACTGCTGTAAATGTTGCTGAGTCTTGCTCTTGTAAAAGAATATTGTTATTAAAATATTGGTAAAAAAGCTGCTCAATTAATATTTTTGTATGCTTTCCTCCATCACCATGAATAAGCTTAATCATTTCATTCATTTATTCCACTCCCCTATACTTATAAAAAATAGAGCAAGATCCCTCCATAGATACCATACAAGGTCCTATTGGATGCTCTGGTGTACAACCTTTTCCAAAAAGCTCACATTTATTAGGTAATTTCTTCCCCAATAAAATCTCACTGCATGCACAAGTTCTAATATAGTTTTTCTCAGAAGTCTTACTTAAATTTATTCCAAATCTTTCAGAAGCATCATACTTTTTATATTTCTCCCTCAAAGTAAATCCAGAATCTTTAATAACTCCTATTCCTCTCCATTCATGTTCGCAATATGTGAATACTTCACTCATTAATTCATTTGCCCTTTTGTTTCCTTCTTGGCTTACACAAGTTTTATACAAATTTTCAAAACTTTTTTCAGTTTTATTTTGTTGTTTCGTTAAAAAATATAAAGCAGTAGCAATATCTAAAGCTTCAAAACCTGCAATTACTGCTGGAATATTATATTCCTCTACAATAAATTTAAAATAATCTGCTCCCTTTACTGCTGCTACATGTCCTGGACACATTAATCCATTTATATTATGATTAGGCTGCTTAAGTATGTAATGGAGTATTGGCTCCATTCTTTTCATTCCTATTAAAAATGAAATATTTCTTATATTTTTTTCCTTTGCTATCTTTACAGCTAAAGCAATTATAGGAGTAGTAGTTTCAAAGCCTACTCCAAGAAAAACTATTTCTTTATCTTTATTTTCTTCTGCAAGTGCTATTGAATCTAAAGGTGAATATAATACTTTAATATCTTTTCCTTTTTCTCTTTGCTTAATTAAATTCTCTCTACTTCCATTTACTCTCATCATATCACCAAAAGTACTTAAAATCACATTTGAATTCTTAAGTAATTCTATAGCTGCATCTATATAACCTTCTGGAGTAACACAAACTGGACATCCTGGTCCTGACAATAAATTTATATTAGAATTAACCAACTGTCTAATTCCAAGTTTTGAAAGTGCCTGAGTATGAGTTCCACAAACTTCCATGACATTAAACTTTTTGACTTGAGACTTTTGAATTTCGTTAAGAATATTTTTAATCAAGATTTCTTTATTCATACTTTTTCCTCGCTATTAAGTATTGATTGAAATATCCTTTGTAATTCTTCAAAATAATCCTTGTCAATCTTTTGAATAGCACAGCCTGCATGAACTAAAACATAATCTCCCACTTTTAGTTCTTCAATAAGCTGAATATTAATTCTGCTCTCTAACCCCATAATATCTATTATTGCACTATAGTTATCTATATTTCTAACTTGTGCTGGAATTGCAAGACACATAAACTTACCTTCCTTCTTTATTTACACTTACAAAAATCGTAAATCAATATGACAACCTATTTTTCATAACACAGCATCAGTAGATTAGCTTAGTAAATACAATATGAGTTCACTTTGCTTCTTAGTCTTATGAAAAATATACACGACAAATTTGAATACATCATTTCTTTTTAAGAATTGCATTTGCAACATGAAGCTGACCAAAAGAAATTCCTTCATCATTAGTTGGAATTTGTTCATTATAAAACACTTTAAATCCTTGCTTAATTAGATTTATATATATTCCTTTTAAAAGATAGTTATTTTCAAAAACACCACCACTAAGAACAACTTTATCTATATGCTCCTTTTCTCTAAGCTTACAAACTAAATCACATGAAGCTTTAATAAGTGAGTTGTGAAATTTAGACGATATCTTAGAAATCAATTCCTTTTTCTGAATATCTCTCAAGATTCCTTCAATAATGCTTTTATATTGAATATTAAAAATACCATTTTCCTCTTTAATATCCCATGAATAACTTTCTTTAATTTTATAATCAATAATATTTTCTAATTCTATTGCTGCCTGTCCGTCATAAGATATACTATTTCTGATTCCACATAAGGCTGTTACTGCATCAAACAATCTTCCAACACTTGAAGATAAAAAACAATTTATTTTTGAATCTAAAGCTTGTTTAACTACTTTAATTTTTTCATTATCTACTCCTTGAATTATTTTTTCTGGATCATAACCCAAAGCATATAAATAACTTAAAGCACATCTCCAAGGTTCTTTTATAGCTTGTTCTCCTCCTTGGAGATTTACATATTTCAATTGCCCTGCTCTTTTAAATACTCTTCGATTTCCAACCAAAAATTCGCCACCCCATATTGATCCATCAAGTCCAAATCCAGTACCATCAAATATAATTCCAATTACAGAATCATAAATAGAATGTTCAGCCATGCAGCTAACCATATGGGCATGATGATGCTGTACTTCTATTTTTCTCATTTTCTTTTCATTTGCATATTTAGTACTTGAGTATGCTGGATGCATATCGCATGCCAATACTTCTTCATTAATATCAAATAAATTGCAAAAATGTTTTAGCACATATTTAAAATTCTTATAACAATTAAATTCTCCTAAATCACCTAAATACTGACTTAAATATGCGTATCCATTTTTAGAAACACAAATAGTACTTTTCTGCTGCCCTCCAATCGCTATAATTTCATTTTTAACTCCTGTTTTTAATGAATAAGGTCTATATCCTCTTGCACCACGAACAACCTTTTCTACTTCACCTATGACTTTTACAACAGAATCATCAACCTTAACGTAAATCTCCCTGTCATTCATCAGAAAATAATCTGCCACTGCATTTAAATGTTTTAGTGCTTCTTCATTTTTATGTTCCATTGGCATACTGCTTATATTTCCACTAGTCATAACTAAAAGATCTAACTTTTCATTAAATAATAGATAATGAAGGGGTGTATACGGAAGCATTACTCCTAGACTATTTTGCTTTGGTGATATAGCCTCTGGCAATATGAAAGGATATTTCTTCTTTAAAATTACAATGGGTCTCTTATTACTGCTTATTACTTCCTCTTCTTTATCTGATACATAGCAAATCTCTTTGATAACTCCAATATCTTTAGCCATCAAAGCTAATGGTTTATCTTTCCTTTGTTTTCTACTTCTAAGCAAATTAATAGCTTGCTCATTTCTTCCATCACAAACTAGATGAAAGCCTCCAATCCCCTTAATCGCCAATATTTTTCCTTCTTCAATAAGTGAAACAGTTTCTTTAATAGGATCTTCGCACTTAATCTGATCTCCACGATTATTTGTTAAAAAGAACTTCGGTCCACAATTTCCACAACAATTTGGCTGCGCATGAAATCTTCTACTGAGTGGATTCTCATATTCCTCTTTGCATTCATCGCACATAGAGAAGTCTTTCATAGTAGTATTCTGTCTGTCATATGGCAAAGCCTTTATAATTGAATACCTAGGTCCACACTGAGTGCAATTTGTGAAAGCATATTTATAACGAAGATTTCCTTTACTTCGGATATCTTCTAGACATTCATCACAAACTGCTATATCAGGTGAAATAAATCTCATTTCATTCTTTTGTTTAGTACTCTCCTTAATAACAAATTTTTTATAAATATTTTCTTTAATTACGAATTTATTTTCATCTAAACATGAAATAGTACTAAAATCTTTTTTAATTAAAGTGCACTCAACTCTTTCTATTTTTGCAATACTGGGAGGTCTTTTTATAACATTAAAAATAAACTGTTTTATATTTTCCCTCTCACCTAAACAGTCAATTACTACGGCACCACCTATATTTTGAACAGATCCACGAATTTTAAAATCTTTTGCTTTTTCATATACAAAGGGACGGAATCCAACCCCCTGAACAATTCCGTAAATTTTTACTATATATCTCATATATTAAAGACCTTCTCTATTTATATGTTATGAGCTATCGCACTAAGTAATTTTCATTCTATATATTGTTTTGTATACAAAAAGGCAAACTCAATATATTGTATAATGCACTACTAAAGTGATAGCCACTTGTTCTAATTTTCACCCTGATCATATCTAACGATGTATTGGGATAATATCGAGTTTCCAATATAGACTTCTAATTTTCATTTTGTTCGCCTTGAATACTTTTAAGAATTGCAGTTTGATCCTGTATATCTTCCCTCTGTACATTAATTTTTGTCCATTTTCCAACTAACTTTGAATCAAAATTCTGAAGATGTTCATAAAGATTCTCCTCATTAACATGACTTCTGTGATTTACAATAACAGTGAATGTTTTAACTTTATTAATATTATTAGTTTCACATATATTCTTTAATTCTTCTGAAATCTTACTTAATAAAATAGTATCATGCATATTTTTCACTACCCCTTCATTTATTTTTTGACTGTAACTTAAGTACATATAATTCTATTTCATCTAAAATCTTTTTAGAAATCCCTTCTAATTTCTCTTGTAATTCTTCGCTCAATCCCAAGCCAATTCCAACATCATTAACTTCGATTCCATAAATTTGCCCTTTAGTACCTGGATAAAAAAGTTTTAATAAATCCAAGAAATTATAACTATGCTGGGAATATCCCTTTTTCTTAGAAACAAAATTATCTAACTGCAAACAAGTGATTTCACCTGGACTTTTTCCATAATATGCAGCATCCAAAATAAATATATAGTCATCTTCTTTTACACTGGCAATACTGTATTGAACATCGGTTTCTCCATAAATAACTTTAATATTCTTTTCTAAAAGCTTTTTTTCTATCTTTTTTGCCACTTCAATTCCTATACCATCATCCCTCATTAAAACATTTCCAATAGCAATCACTTTAATATTAGAGTTTACCATAATATATATTTCTCCACTTTCTATAAATAAACGAATTTCAATCCAAATTTATACTTTAAAATGTATTCCACACTAGAAAGAATGAATACTCTTTTGTGTAGTGTTGCATCTGAGAATATAGCTGTAGGTATTTCTTTAGCAGAAGTTGTTCCACTGTTGCTTGTCATGAGCTTCCCTCAGGAGCATGCAACAGTGGGTGCAACTTCTGCTATTAGAAATCCACAGCTGTATTCTCCAGCAACCGAAACAACAGAGTATTCATTCTTTCGGCGAGTTATCACATAAGTATGCTTTTTAACTTGTTTATCTATGCATATATTTTTAAACCAAAACCTCTACTATTTCTGTATCACCTGATGATCCAATCAAATGAGTTGCACAAGATACACATGGATCAAATGATCTAACAATACGACCAATTTCTATAGGCTCTTTAATATTGTTTAGCTTAGTTCCAATCAAGGCTCTTTCTATAGTTCCAGGAAGATTTGACTCATCCTTAGGTGATAAATTCCATACGGTTGGTGTTATGATATTATAATGATTAATAACATTTTTATCTATTTCGATCCAATGACCAAGAGCACCTCTAGTAGTATCAGTTAAACCTACACCATAAGCTTTTTCTGGAATATTATAAGTTTTTTGATTGTTAGGTTTTAGTTCTACCCTTTCAATGAGCTTATTCATTATCCCTATAATCTTCTCTGTTTCCAATACCCTTGCAATATTTCTATCCATACATGAATGTCCATTTGTGTATTGTCCACTTACTATTAATCTTGCTAAAGGACCAGCCTCCATAGGAAGTCCTAAATAACGAGGAGCTTTTATAAAAGTGTACGCATCTAACTTAGATAAATCTACTTCTTCCAATCCTTCGTCCCTTTTATACCACGAATAATGGATTTGCTCTGTGATTTTATCTGGCTCTAAAGGATATTTTACATTATCCTTCATTACTCCTGGCTTAACATAAGTAATCTCAGGATCTTCATATTTATCAAATACTCCATAAGTCATAAAATATGGATAAGATTGTCCTTTTTTAAAATAGTCAGAGTAATATTTCGAAATAATCTCTACATCTTCTATCATTATATTCTTTACAAAAGATTCTATTTTTCTAATAATACTTTTTACCTTTTCTAGCTTATATGCGTCTATATTCACAGTAACTCCACCTACAAAAATCCCATGGTTATGAGGAGCTTTTCCTCCTAGAAGTGCTAATCCTTCATGAGCTAATCTGCTGAGTTCAATACTTTTTACATAATCCTCTTCTATTTTTTTGTTTATTTTATCTGGTAATCTGTAATCAGTATATTGTTGTTCTTCTATTAGTTTTATGTTTGATATCTTTACATAGCTTGGCATAGACAAAAGGTAAAAATGTCTTAAATGATTTTGTATAAACTCAAAACCATGTAAAATATCTCGAATATAATTATCATTTAGGCTAACAGTTACTTTTAATGCATCTTCTAATGCTAAAGTAGAAGCCATTGAATGAGCTGTAGAGCATATTCCACAAATTCTCTCTGTAAAATATACAGCATCTAAAGGTGACCTTCCTATTAACATTTTTTCAAATCCCCTGAAAAGTAGTCCACTGGCATTTGCTTTAGCAATTGTATTTCCTTCTACTTCTGCTTTTATTTCCAAAAAGCCACTGATTCTCGTTACTGGATCTATAGTTATTGTTTTGCCCATAACTCCTCCTTATGGCATAATTAATAAAATAATTTATCAGTATGATTGTTCATCATTTTATTTCATGTGCCTAATACTTTACGAAAGGTTCCATTCCATCTGGGAATTGTGCATTTGCACACCCAATACAATTTGTATTATCTCCAATAGGCCAGTTAACGTATCCATTCCATTTTCTCCTTGGGCAATCAGTTTTTGTAACAGGCCCTCTACATCCTAGTTTTATCATGCAGCCTTCGTCTCCAAATTTTTGTGCAAATATACCTTTATCGAAAAATCCTCGCCTTGTACAATTATCATGAATTGTAACTCCATAGAAAAGTAATGGTCTTCCCTCACTATCTAATTCAGGTACGCCATAACCAATCAAATGTGCTAAAGTTCCTACTATCCAATCTGGATGGCAAGGGCAACCTGGCAGTTTAATTACTTGTCGATTTAAAACTTCCTGTACACTTTTACTTTCTGAAGGGTTTGGTTTTGCAGCCGATATTCCTCCATGGGAAGCGCAAGTACCTACAGCCACAACATACTTTGCTTTTCCGCCTGCTAGTTGTATTGCCTCTAACGCTGTGATATTTGTCCCATTATAATTTGCTACAATGTTATAACGCCCCTTTTCTCTTGTTGAAACTGCCCCATCCACTAATAATATAAACTCTGTATCTAGCGTTTCTAAAAACTTTTCAAAAGCAAGCTGCCCTTCTAATCCCATAAGTGTGTTGTTATAAGTAAAATTCACCATGTCAGTTAAAATATCATAAAGCCCAGGATTTTCACTATTAAGTAAGGAAATTATATTTCCTGAGCATCCTGTCACCTCAAGCCATATAGCATTCATCTTTTTAGTCTTTTTATCTTTTAGCATTCCTACAACATCATTTGCAAGTCTCTTTGACGTATGAATCTTAGCTTTTGTAAGTGGACATGCTTTTCCACTTGTCAACCTAATTCCTCCATCATTTATTACTTCCTTTCTCTTATTAAAAAATTAGAACTTTTCATTTTCTCTAATAATTATCATTAATATAAGCTAAATTATGTACTGGTTTTAGATTCCAAATACGTTCAATCATTTCTACAGCTAAAGTATATGATTGTAATGATTTAAAAATGCTACACTCTATTCCCACTTCTTAACTTTATAAGATTTAATTCCTTTAGATAGTATTATTATTAAAATAAATCACTTCGGAATTTCTCCTATAAGAATCAACAAAATATTAGCCATATTTTTTAAATTATAATCAATGTTTTTACAAAATTTTGTTATTTATTATGGTTATTTCTACATTTTTTCGAAAATTTTATTATTATGTTTTATTTTTATCCAATTTATTGTATAATATATCCGTAGTATTATATTATGTAAATATGAGAGGAGTTTTTATTATGGTAGAAAAAATGTTTTGTTATCAGTGTGAACAAACTGCTGGGGGTAAGGGATGTACTAAAATAGGTGTGTGTGGTAAAACACCTGAAATTGCAGCAATGCAAGATTTATTAATTTATCAATTAAAAGGAATAAGTGTGTATGCAAAAGAACTTTTAAGCAAAAGTGAAAAGGTTGACACATCAGTAGCCTCTTTTGTTGAAGATTCTTTATTTATGACATTAACTAATGTTAATTTTGATCCTAAGTCTCACCTTATTCAACTTAAAAAGTCTCAAGAAATTAAAGAGTCTTTAAGAGCAAAGGTTAAATCTGAAAATATCACCTCTCCTGAAGCATTGTACAACCTAAGTGATTCTAAAGAATCTATACTTGAAGATGCTGAAAAGGCTGGAATAATGTACGATGAAAACTTAGATCCAGATATTCGTTCTCTTAGAGAAACTATAAAATATGGTTTAAAAGGAATTGCTGCTTATTCTCATCAAGCTAGATTTATAAAATATACTAGCGATGAAGTAAATGACTTCTATTTTAAGGCTTTAGCAGCTTTAGCTGATGATAGTTTAACTCTTGAAGATTTGATTAAACTTGCAATGGAAACAGGTACTATGAGTGTTAAGATTATGGAAGTTTTAGATACTGCTAATAATACTACTTATAGCTCTCCATTACCTACAAAAGTTAATGTAAATATTAAAAAAGGTCCATTCATAGTAGTATCTGGACATGATTTAAGAGATCTAGAAATGTTACTTGAGCAGACTGAGGGTAAAGGAATAAATATTTATACTCATGGAGAAATGTTACCTTCACATGGATATCCTGAATTAAATAAATATCCTCATTTAGTAGGTAATTTCGGAAGTGCATGGCAAAATCAACAAAAAGAATTTGATAATATACCTGGTTGTATTTTAATGACAACAAACTGCTTAATGAGACCAAAAGATTCTTATATAGATAGAATATTCTCAACAAGTGTTGTTGGATTTGATGGTATTAAACATATTGAAAAAGATGAAAATGGATATAAGGATTTCTCTGAAATAATAAATAAAGCTCTTGAACTTGGTGGTTTCACAGAAGACGAAGAAGTCAAAGAAATCTTAGTAGGCTTTGGGCATAAAGCTACATTAAGTCATGCTGAAACAATTATTAATGCAGTTAAAGACGGAAAAGTTAAGCACTTCTTCTTAATTGGTGGATGTGATGGTGCAAAGCCTGGAAGAAATTATTATACAGAGTTTGCTGAAAAAATTCCAAAGGACTGTATTATTCTTACTTTAGCGTGTGGAAAATATCGTTTCAACAAATTACAATTTGGTGAAGTTGCAGGACTTCCAAGATTGCTTGATGTTGGACAATGTAATGATGCATACTCAGCAGTTAGAATAGCTTTAGCTTTAGCTGATGCATTTAACTGCACAGTTAATGATCTACCTTTATCAATAGTATTGTCTTGGTATGAACAAAAAGCTGTATGTGATTTACTAGCGCTACTTTCTTTAGGCGTAAAAGGAATGTATATCGGGCCAAGCTTACCTGCTTTCTTAACTCCTAATGTATTAAATTTCTTAGTTGATAATTTCGATCTTAAACCAATCAGTACTCCTGATGAGGATTTAAAACAAATATTAGGCTAAACTTTAAATTTGGACAATAAATTGTTCTATTGTAAAATGCATGAAACCACTGTATAAAATTAAAAACCATGCAATAAGTGATATAAATCATCTTATTGCATGGTTTTTGTTATTCGGACTTTGCAATTAGTTTTCCAACAACTTATGTTATATATAATTCCTCAAACCTTCTTCATCTATAATGATTATTGTTTTTGTTCCTATTATTTTTATTAAATTTTCATCTTCTAATTTTTTTAATTTCCTGCTTATGGTTTCCCTCGTCACCCCAATATAATTAGCCATATCTTCCCTTGATATGGGTAGTTTTACAGAAATATTACCGTCAACATTTTCTCCATACTTCTCCATAAGCTCTATAATTAAATAAGCCATTCTTGAGTCAACATCGTTAGTTGCTAAATTCTGAACAAGATTTTCAACTTTTGATAATCTTTCCCCTACTGTTTCTAATACCTTTATTCCAATCTCAGGATTCTTCATCATTATATCTTTCATTTCCTCCTTAGTAAGAGTACATATTTTAGCATCCTCTATAGCTTTAGAATTAAATCCATATTTAGATGGTTTTATAAGTTCTAATTCCCCAAAGAAATCTCCTTCTGAAAGTATATGTAGTATCTGTTCCTTACCATCCTTAGTATATTTATATAATTTTATTTTTCCTTCATTTATAAAATAAAGTGTATTAGCTATATTACCTTCATTAAAAATAACACCGCCTTTACTAAATTCTTTATGATTAATTCTATTTACAATCTCCACTAATTCGTCTCTATTTAAATTTTCAAATATTGGAACCTTACTAGCACAAAGTCCTCCTCTGCAATTATTGCAGCAATTACCACAGTGAATATTCATAACAAATCCTCCTACATATAAGATATATCTCCAAATAATATCTTACTTTAAGTTGTGTCACTTGTATATTTAATCCTAACTAAAACCACTTAAACAATATCCTCCTTAGTATTATTATAATGAAAAACTCATAAAAACTTAATCTTAATATTTTGATTTGAATCATATTTTTATAATTGAGATAGGTATACAATAAAAACATCGAAAGACAACAACATAGAAAATTAATTGAAATATAAAAATAAATAAAAATTATGGAGGTTTTATATTATGGAACAAAACATTATGCTAGGTAAAAATATATTTTGGGTTGGTAAGGTAGATGATAGAGATGTGCCTTTTCATAGATTGACTTTAACTAAAGGAACTACTTATAACAGTTATTTATTAATGACAGAAAAGCCTACAGTAATTGATACTGTTGATATGAGTTTTGGAAGAGAATTTGTACAAAACTTAAATAATAAGATTGAACTTGATAAAATTAAATATATTGTAATTAATCATACAGAACCTGATCATTCTGGTGCCCTTGGAAGCTTAGCAGCCAAAGCAAAAAATGCTGTAATTGTATGCACAGAGCCAGCTGTAAATGAACTTAAAGAGATGTACAGGCTTCATAATAGAGAATTTTTAGTTGTAAGTGATGGTGATACTTTAGATATAGGAGGTAAAATTCTTAAATTTATACAAACACCATATCTTCATACTGAAGAAACTATGATAACTTATTGCGAAGATAATAAAATTTTATTCCCTTGTGATATTTTCAGTACTCATGTAGCCAATTATGAATACTTCAATGACTTAGCTCAAGTAGACATAAAGGAAGACTTTATTACTTATTATAAATTGATAATGCATCCTCACAGAAGATATGTTCAAGAAATGATTGAAAAAATCAAAGATTTAGATATAAAGATGATAGCTCCTTCTCATGGATTTATTATTAGAGATGAAGTCCAAAGCTTTATAGATATTTATGATAATATGAGCAAAAATACAGAGCTAGATAAAAAAGCACTTATTCTATACTCTACTATGACAGGGAATACAAAAAAGATTGCAAATATTTTTAAAGAAAAGTTTGAAGAGCAAAATATAACTTCAGAGCTTATTGATGTAAATAAAGATCCAATGGATAATATAATGAATGCTATTAATGAAGCTGACGCAATCTTCTTTGGCAGCTCAACTAAATATGGTGACATGATTGGAAATATGGAAGAGGTACTAAAAAATCTTAAAACTCTAAACTTAGAAAACAAGCTAGGCGCAGCATTTGGTTCTTATGGCTGGAGTGGAGAGGCTATAGAGGTTATACAAGACTATTTAAATAAAACTAATTTAAGATCATTAAATACTTCTGATATAATTAAATCTACTGGTATGACTGATATAGAATTACCTCTAAGAATTAGATTTTCATCAAAAGAAGACAACCTAAAGAGCATTGATAGAATAGTTACTTATACTAGTGATTTATTGTTTAGTACAATTTAAAATAATGCACCTGAAAAGAAATAAAGTGCCCAAAGTTGCCGTAGATATTTTTCATCTATAATCTACATCAAAAGGATCTTGTGAGATTAGGCACAAAACAGCCTTTCTTTCCTAAGATCCTTTTGATATTAAATATAACATTTATTTGCTTAGCATATGTGTCTCACCAACTATTTAAGCAAACTATTATTAATATTTAAAATTCTTCTAACACTTTCTGACCAAAATTCTTTCCAAAGGCTATGCACGCTTCAAGTTCGTCATCATTTGGCATATATTTAAACTTTAATCCATCTTCAACAACTTTAATTTTAGCCTTTGTTAAATAGTTTGTAAGAATATCTGTTGATTCTCCCCCCCATCCATAACTTCCAAAAGCTGCACCTACTTTCTCATTAAACTTCAATCCAATTAAGTCTTCAATAAGAGGTAATAAAGAAGTTAAAATTCCATTATTAACTGTTGATGATCCTAGTATTATTCCCTTTGATTTAAAAACTTCGGCTAATATATCGCTTTTATCTGAAGTAGCGACATTAAATATTTTATATTCTACCCCTGCTTCTCCTAGGCCTTTGCCTATAAATTCAGCCATTTTATGAGTAGCCCCCCACATTGAGTTATATGCAACCACTACACTTTTATTTGATTTTCCGGCTGCCCACTCATAATATTTCTCCACTATCATCATTGGATCTTTTCTCCAAATGATGCCATGAGCTGGAGCTATCATATCTACAGGTACTCCAAGTTTTTTAAGTTCATCTATTTTTTTTGTAACCAGTTTACTAAAAGGAGTAAGTATGTTTGCGTAATATTTAAGAGCTTCCTGATTAACTTCTGTTTCATCTACTTCATCATTAAAAATGCTCGAAGATGCATAATGCTGTCCAAATGCATCATTAGAAAACAATATATTTTCTCCAGTAAGATATGTAAACATACTATCAGGCCAGTGAAGCATAGGAGCTTCTATAAATACAAGATTATTTTTACCTATATTTATTTTCTCCCCTGTTGAAACGACCTTAAAATTCCACTCCTTATGATAATGCTTCTGTATTGACTCTAAACCTTTTTTCGAAACAAAAACTGTTGCATTAGGAATATACTCCATTAATGCAGGTAACGCTCCTGAATGATCAGGTTCCCCATGGTTCATAACAACATAATCAATCTTAGATATATCAGTTACCTCTCTCAAATTTTCAAGAAACATCTCTGTTAAAGGCTCCCATACAGTATCTATAAGAACCGTTTTTTCATCTTTAATAAGGTATGAATTATATGTACTTCCTCTATGGGTAGATAATTCATTTCCATGAATATGCCTTACTTTCCAATCGGTGGCGCCAACCCAATATACTCCATCTCTAAGTTCCTTCATACTAATTCCTCCCATTTGTTAAATTCTACTTCATAAGTTCTATAAAATGTATAATTCAACTCTTAATATACGTAATTTTCTGATAGATTATACTTAGAACTTGCAGTACTAAAATTTAAAAATATAGTATTATAATGATGCTCACCCTGTGTGTATAAATTCAACAAAATTCAGGTGGAGTTACCCTCCCACCTGAAAAGTTTCACTTTATTCTAAAGAGAACAAAAGGCAACTAAATTTCTAATTGCCTTTTTTGTTGCTAATAATCTCAATAAATTCGTCTATTGAATATTTAGCTGCTTCATTAATATTAACTTCTATTTTATTTTCTATAAGACTTTTAATCACCATGAATTTCTTATTGTCACCTAATACGATAGTTCCAACTATATGATTATTACTTATAAGTATTTTATAATACTTATGTTCATTATCCGATCCTTCAACCAATAAATCTATATCTTGATCTCCTTCAATATATCCCATTGAAAACACAGATATTCCAAAAGCGCTTAATGAAGTTACTGGTGCTGAATGTTCAAAAATTAAATCTTGATTACATATATTCGCTCCTGCAACTTTACCTTGCTGCATTGCCATACTCCATAATCCATAGACTCTACCGTTAAATTCCGAAACATCTCCTGCAGCAAATATATCTTTCATATTAGTCTGCATTTTGTTATTTACTACTATCCCCTTATTCACCTCTAAATCAGTATTTTGGGCAATTGAAACATTGGGCATAATTCCAGTGGAATAAATAACCATGTCACAAGCACCTTGCGCTCCAGACTTAGTTATAAACCCTTTGACCTTTTCTTCCCCAAATATTTCTTGTACTTGAGTATCCAGCATTACTTCAATATTTTGAGCTTCAATTGATTTCTTTAATTTATCTGACGCAAATTCATCTAACTGACGAGGCATTAAACGTGAAGCAAATTCTGCAATAATAACTTTTTTCCCACATTCAGATAATATATTAGCAATTTCTAAGTTCTGAACTCCCCCTCCAATAAGAAGTACTCTCTTAACATTATTTAAATACTCTAAAATTTTTAAAGCTCCATCTAATGTTCTTAAGTTAAATACACCTGGCTTATCTATGCCTTTAATTGGGGGCGTAAGATTACTTGCTCCATTTGCTAAAAGCAGTTTAGTATAAGGCACACGGGTTCCATTTTCAAGAATTGCTTCTTTATTTTTTGTATCTACGCCTGTAACCTTATTATCAGAATAAACCTGAATATTATTATCCGTATACCATTTCTTTTTTTGAATTAAGAGCTTATCTTCCTCCAAATTGCCTAAAAGCCCTTTAGAAATCTTAATTCGATAGTATGGATAAAACTTTTCCTCACCAAATATAACAATTTCACTTTGCTTATCTATTTCTCGTATTGCTTTAGCTGCTGAAATGGCTGCAATACCACTACCAATAATAACTATCTTTTCTTCCAAGAAAAACACCTCTTTTTTGTTCATAAAAAATATATGAATGTCCTAATTAGGTTCCTTTTATTATACCTATCAGCTCGCTATATTATACTCCTAAGTCTATGTAATTATATATAAAACCTATTTCTTTGTAATAGCAACTCTCCACACCTCAGGCCCTTGTTCAATATATTTCCACTCAAATTGCTCCGGAAGTTCAATTATAAACTGATAATGAAGTGGTCTAGGGTCATGATCATTTATAAGTTCCATCTTCTCACCATGAATTAGCCCCTCAAAAGTTTTAAAAATCATTGGGTGTTTATCCTTCGGTTCATATATTCTAGCATCTACAGTTGCAGTATAATTTAACATAATTAATTCCTCCTAAATTTGTTTATTTGTTAATAAGATTTATTTCACTCTTTAATCCATTATAGCTTTATTTATTCAAATAAAATGTGATTAGAATCAAATAAGATTTTAAATATCTAAAAATACGTTTGCTAATTGTATCCTTTCATTAGTTCCCCAATCAATATATCTCCGTAAACAAAAAAATTATATACATAATTAATTCCTAAATAGGAAAAGTTAATATCGATATTAATAGACGCATGAAAGAAAATAATATGCTTGTATTTCTATTAATTTTCTTTCATATAGGAAAGTTAAAGGAGTGAAATTTTAGTGAGTGAAAAAATGCTAGAAGAATTAGAAGGATTTAACGGAAGAGTAAGTTATCATGATTCTGTAGAGGAAATGGTAAAAAGAATAAGAGATGATAAATTATCAAATGTATTTGATAGATATGCTTCTCAAGAAAAGATAAGATGTTCGTTTTGTCTTAAAGGGGTAAGCTGTCAACTCTGTTCAAATGGTCCATGTAGAATTAATGAAAAAGGTGGCCAAGAAAAAGGTGTCTGCGGAATAGACCCTAATGCTATGGCTATGAGAAACTTTCTCCTAAAAAATATAATGGGGGCTGGTACATATAGTCATCATGCTTATGAAGCTTTTAGAACCTTAAAAGCTACTGGAGAAGGAAAAACTCCATTTAAAATTACTGATGTAGATAAACTTAAATGGATGTGTGAAAAAGTAGGAATCGATACAAATCAAGAAGTTAACAAAATGGCAATCGACTTAGCAGTATTGCTTGAAGATCAGCAAAAGATAGATGCGGAAGATAAAAATATTATGGTTGAGGCTTTCGCACCTAAGAAAAGAAAAGAAATATGGAAAAAGTTAGCTATATATCCAGCTGGTACAGTACATGAAGAGCAAAACTGTGTGGCTAGCTGCCTTACAAACGTAGATGGAAGTCATGTTTCTCTAGCCATGAAGTCACTTAGACTTGGAATCGCTACAATTTACAATACTCAAATAGGGCTTGAAATGGTTCAAGATATACTATTTGGAACTCCAAAACCACATGAAGTCAATATGGATTTAGGAATTATGGACCCAGACTATGTAAATGTAGTATTTAACGGGCATCAACCTTGGCCTGGAGTTGCAACTCTTTTAAAAGCAAGATCTGCTGAAGTTCAAAACATGGCAAAAGCTGCAGGTGCAAAAGGACTTAGAATAGTTGGTTCTATAGAAACAGGTCAAGAATTACTTCAAAGATTTGAGATGGATGAAGTTTTTGTAGGTCACATGGGTAATTGGCTTACTATAGAACCATTACTTGCTACTGGTACTGTTGACGTGTTTGCAATGGAAGAAAATTGTTCACCTCCAGCCATAGATATGTACGCAGAAAAATACCAAGTCACTTTAGTGTCTGTAAGTACTATAATTGATTTACCTGGTATTGAACATAAGATTCCTTATGAACCTTCAGAAGTTGATAAGATGGCAGATAAATTAATTGAACTTGCCATTGAAAACTTTAAAAAGAGAAAAGAAAGAAAAATTGAACCTTTAGTTCCAAAGAAAACTCAAAAAGCTATAGCTGGTTTTTCAACTGAAGCTGTTTTAGGTGCACTTGGAAATAAAATTGAACCTTTAGTGGATGTTATTGCTGCCGGAAAGATCAAAGGAGTTGTAGCTCTTGCAAATTGCTCAACTTTAAGAAATGGACCTCAAGATTCCATGACTATAAATCTTACAAAAGAGCTTATAAAAAGGGATATATTAGTTGTTAGTGGTGGATGCGGAAATCATGCTCTTGAAGTAGCGGGTCTATGTACTGTTGAAGCCGCAAATGAAATGGCAGGAGAAGGTTTAAAAGAAGTATGTAATATGCTAAAAATACCTCCAGTATTAAGTTTCGGAACTTGTACTGATACTGGCAGAATTTCAATGCTAGTTACTGCTCTTGCAGATCACTTAGATGTTGATGTATCAGAACTTCCAATAGCCGTTACTGCTCCAGAATGGATGGAACAAAAAGCAACTATAGATGGAATTTTTGCACTAGCTTATGGTACTTATACTCATCTATCTCCTACTCCTTTTATGACTGGCGCTCCTGAATTAGTAGAACTTTTAACAGAAAAAGCAGAAGATGTAACTGGTGGTAAGATAGCCCTAGGTGATAATCCTGTTGAAGTAGCTGAAAATATCGAAGCTCATATTATTGCAAAAAGAAAAGGTATGGGATTAAGCTAATATATTTTGTAAATAAGATTCATTAAATTAATAATTAATCCTCTAAACTAACAATAAGTAGAACTTCCTTTAACTATTTAAAATATTCAAAGAAAGTTCTACTTATTAAGATTTTCATTATTAATAAAATCTACATTCTGAAATATCGCATAAAACATTACTCTTTAGGAGTAAAACTGCAATATCCTATTTCATCACATCTACTTTTCATATCATCCCATATTTCATTATCTTTTATAGCTTCTATTGCTGTAGGGTATAAAATATAATTTTCCTTAAATATGTGATCTCTTAAGTTAAATACTATATACTTTGATGTATCATCTACTTTTTCTTTTACTTCCTTAAACTCAGATTTAGAAGCATTTTCAGCTATTGCTTTTAAGGACTTCTTCTTCCCTCTTAAATCATCATGTTCCATTCTCATTATTCTAGTTGGACCAGTAATCTTTCTCTCTTCCATCTCTGAAAATAAAACTTGCTCTTCTCTTAAATGATGCTTTTCTGCATCCAAAATGTTATCAATAACAGTTTTCAATGAATCGAATTCTTTTGCGCAGCTATCATAATTATCTGATTTTTGAATTCTCGAATTAATCTCCTCAAGTTCTGTTAAAAATCCAAGGATTTTCTCATGCTCAATAATAAATGTATCAACAACATGTCCTGGTTTAATTTTTGTTTTAATTTTATCAAGTTCATCCTTTAAGACTTCCATGTGAATATCACAAAGATGCCTTAGATCTTGCGGATTCATTCCTTTTTCTATTAAATTTTGTTCTGCAATTGATAACTCAATTGGATTTATATCTGAAACAATTTCTAAAGCTTCTTTTCTTAGTTCATCTGAAACTCCATGTTTGTTTAATTTTTCCAAAACATCTGTTAACTCTTTAATTTTTGTAGTATTCATTTTAAATTCCTCCTACATACCTTTATTATTTATATGTTCATTCTATAAGAATTTCATTTATAAACATGTGATTCAAATCAAAATTCAAAAATATTTTAATAATGACTGAATTATGCTGAAATATCTATACATAAACATCAGTACTAAACTTATTAAGTTTGTTAAAAAGCTTATTTATATAAATTTCACCTCAAACGCTGTAAAAGTTAATAAAATGTGGTTAAACACTTTTAAATTGCGTTTGAGGTGAAAATTCACTTTATTATGACATCCTTATGATTTATTTGTTATACCTCTTTTGAATAAATTGCTGATGGATTTGGAGCGAGTATTACAAAGCAAGACATATCTTTCTCTCCAGTATTTTTTAAACTAAAGATTTCAGTTCCTTTGCAGTGTATTACATCTCCTTGAATAATCTTATGTGAACTTCCATCTACCCCCAGTTCGCCTTCTCCTACAAGAACATGAACAATTAAATCGCTTTGTTCATGGTTGTGAGGTGGTACTCCTTGACCTGGCTTAAAATTTAAGACAAAGTTAAGTACTCTGTTCTCATTAAAAAGAACTCTCTTAGTAAATTTTTCTTCACTATATTCAATTTTTTCCGATATTTTTTCTATTTTCATACTATTCACTCCCTTTCCTAACTTATATTTAATATTTCCTATTTTTATAATATGATTCTTCATATTATGTAGTCAGTTCATACTCAGTAAGATAAATAAATATACTTGAAATTCCTTTCTTAACTATAAGATTCTAATTGCATTTTCATTTCTTCTAATTGCCTATCTACAATACTTGCCTCTTCTATGTGATTTGTTATAGTTTTTGATGTCACTCTTAAAATTTCATCCACATTTATTATTTCTTTACTCATATTTTCGATATGTCGTTTTTGATTTGTTAAAATTTCTATTACTTTCCTTACTTCCTGCTCAACTTTTCCTATAGAAGATAAGCTTTCTTCTATCTTTTCTGCCGCATTCACTGATGCATTAACCCCTTTAGCAATAACTTCTTTAGATTTATCTGAATTATTTATAACGATATTTGTTTCATCTTCTATATTACCAATTAACACTGAAATATCCTTAGTGCTTTGCTTAGTCATTTCTGCTAGATTTCTTATTTCACCCGCAACTATCGCAAATCCTTTCCCTTGTTCTCCAGCCCTTGCTGCTTCTATTGCAGCATTCAAAGCTAGTAAATTAGTTTGATTGGCTATATTAGTTATTAACTTTACAACCTCATTGACTTTACTAAACCGTCTTGCCAATTCATTTATATTTTCAGTATTATTCCTATTCTCACCTTCTAGAAATCTTACTACTTTGACAATTTCCTCAATAGCACTTTTGCCTTCATATGATTTATTAACTGTATCTTTTGTAATTTCGATAAGATTATTCCCTTCAAAATATAATTTATCTGTCAAGTCATTAGTATTTTCTGTCAAACTAGAAATCGCATTCATATGTCCCTTCACTTCATCAGCAAGCTTTCCTAAAACATCATGTTGATCATCTACTCTATGATGTTGTTTTACAATCCCCGCTAATAATCCACTCATTTTCTGAAAAAAATTACTAGTATCATCGTGCAATTTTTTTGCCTTCATTATAGTTTCTTCACCATCAATTGATTGCTTATTTTCTAAATCTTTAATTTTCTTATTTCTAAATAGGTTCATTCAGCTCACTCCTAAATTCTTTCAAATATATAAATTTTTCTTAAATTATATATTGTATTATTTTTATATCCTGCTTCTTCGTTCATGACATTAGCTAGATAGAAACTTATAGTAACAATCACCAAATCTGTTTCTTAATACAATTTTAAGCTAAAATGTTCAAAAAGAATGTGATTTAAATCATATTTCGCTAAATTTTCTGTAATTGTAAATCCATAGGTTGTAAGATATTCTAATTTAGTTGTTGTAAGTTTTGTTGCAACTGTTTCAGCTTATAATTCAGAAAAGTCATCTCTTGAAGCTAGCACTGTTCTTGTTCATTTATATGTTAATCTTAATGTTGCTATAGATATTCAAAGTTATAAAACAGTCTCTCTAGTTAATAGTTAAGTGATTTATATCACGGCACTATTATCATTTATGTTATAAAGTTATATAAAACAAAGTTTTTAGGAGGAATATAGAAATGGAAAAAATAAATGTTAACTATGAAAAAATGTATTACGGATTTCCTGTAATTCTTATAAGTTTTTTTGATAAAAATGGGCTTCCAAATGTAACTACTCTTTCATCTTCCTATAGCCTTAAGGATATGGTAGTTCTTGGCTTTAGTAGCAAAGGATATGCAATTAATCAAATTAAAGAAGTTCGTGATTTTGTAATTAATATCCCTGACAGTTCACTTAGGAAAGAAATTAGCTTTTGCGGAACTAAATCTGGTCATGAAGTTCAAAAGTTTGACGCTACCAAATTAACTTATTCTAAATCTAAAATTGTAAACGCACCAATCATTGAAGAATGCCCAATTACTATAGAATGTACTTTAACTGATGTTATCGAAAAAGATGCCTATGCAGGTATTACTAATATTCTTGGAATTATAAAGGGCAGGCTTATTTCAAAGGAATATTTAGATGATGAAAACAGATTAAATATTTCAAAATTTGATAACCTTTTATATTTTGGGGATGGAATAAACAAAGGATATAGATATATTAAAAATGAGCAATAAGATAAGGAGGGAGCTATATGTCTTACGAAGCTATTTGGGCTAAAAATCAAAGACTAAATGACGTAGAAATTATAAAACTTGAAAAGGATGGCTTAGATGTAATTGAAACTATAATTGACAAATACTCGAAGGAAGGTTATGATTCAATAACGCCTAAAGATATGAATAGATTTAAATGGGCTGGCGTTTACGAACAAAAGCCAAGAGAGGGATACTTTATGATGAGAGTTCGTATTAATTCTGGAATAATGACTTCAGAGCAAGCAAAAGTTTTAGCAGGGATTGCTAAAGATTATGGACGTGGAATTGCAAACGTCTCTACAAGAGGAGCTATACAGTTTCACTGGGTTCAGGTAGAAGATTTACCTTCTATTTATGAAAGATTAGAAGCTTGTGGCCTAAGTCCTTTTGAGGCTTGTGGCGATTGCCCTAGAACAATAGTTGGAAATCCTCTTGCTGGAATTGATAAAGATGAACTTATGGATACAACTGAACTTGTAGAACAAGTTAATAATTTCTTCTTATTAAACAAGGATTTTTCTAATCTACCAAGAAAATTTAAAATATCAATATCAGCCAGTATACATAATGCAGCTCATGCACAAATTAATGATCTTGCCTTTACTCCAGCAACAAAAAAAATTGATAATCAGGACGTAATTGGTTTCCACGTATGGGTTGGAGGAGGACTTTCAGCAAGCCCTCATTTAGCACAAAAACTAGATATATTTGTTAAACCTGAAGATGTACTAAAGGTTGCTGAAGGTGTATGTACTATTTTTAGAGATTATGGATATAGGGAAAAACGTACTCGTGCCCGCTTAAAATTTTTAGTAGCTGACTGGGGATCAGAAAAATTCAAGAATAAATTATTAGAATTCACTGGGGATATGCCAAGCTCAGGTGATGATAAATTAGCTTCATGGAATGCATCTTATTATTTTGGAGTACATTCCCAAAATGAAGATGGCAAAAGCTATATTGGTGTTAGTTTACCACTTGGAGAAATCACTTGTGATCAACTTTTAGAACTTGCCCATATTTCAGAAAAATACGGAGATAGAAAAATTAGAACTACACTATCACAAAATTTAATTATTACAGGTATAAATGATGAAGAGATGCCTTCTCTATTAAAAAAAGATGTATTTAAACAACTTTCTCCAAATCCAAGTATTTTTACAGGATACACAGTTTCTTGTACAGGTAAAGAATTCTGTAATTTAGCCATTGTTGAAACAAAAAAACGTGCTAAAGAAGTTATCGAATATCTTGATTCTAAACTCAAACTAGATACACCGTTGCGTATCCATTTTACAGGTTGTCCTAATTCTTGCGGACAAAAACATATAGCTGATATCAGCCTTCAAGGTGCACTAATAAAAACTGAAGATAGCTGTGAGGAAGCCTTTACCATATGGCTTGGTGGTACACTAAACAATGGTGGGCAGTTTGCAGAAAATCTAAACTACCGTGTAAAATCTACTGAGGTTCATATAGTTCTTGAGAAAATAATAACTTTCTTTGAAAAAAGTAAGTTAGAGAATGAGACTTTTAATGAATTTATCGCAAGAGTAGGAATTAGTAAAATCACAGAAAACATATAAAAACCTAATTAAAACATAACCAGTGAGATATTTTTATGTCCCACTGGTTTAATATTTTATTCTTTCTTTTTTCCAACAGCTGCAAGATATATAATAAATTCTTCATCTCCATCCAGCCCCAAAAGAGTATCTATCATCTTTTGATCATAAATTCCTATAGCACATGCACCTGCTTTGATTGATTCACTGGCTAAATAAAGATTTTGGCATACATGGCCAACATCTATTAAAATCTTTTTATGTGCCGTAATATCAAACTTCCATTCTGAACGATATGGAGTCGTGCTCCAAGCAAATAACACAGCAGCTTTCTTTGCAAAGTTAGGTACAAAAGGCTGGTCTAAAGTAATTTCATCTATTTTATTGTCAATTTCATCTAATTCAAACATGAATAAAAGTTTATGCTCTACTGGTAGATATCTATAAATACCTTTTTGTATCCCATCAACATTCATAATAAATAAATATGTTTCAAAAGAATGCGTTGCCCCACTACAGGGAACTGTCCTTAAAGTTAGACCTGCTTTATTAGTTTCAGTAATTCCTTGAGTAGCCCATAATAGATACGACAATTCTTCAAGATTCATAGACTTTTCAGCATAAAGCCTTGTACTTCTTCTATTACCTATACACTTATAAATATTAGAATTCGTTACAGTTTCTTCACTTACCCTTGGTAAAGCAACAATTCTAGATTGCGAATCATAAGATTTTATACTATCTGGCTGAGGTATACCTTTCATTTTATCAGTTTTTATATTTTTGAATTCGTCAAAATTAGATTTCAAAAAATTTCTCTGCTTTTCATATCTTGTCATAAAAATTCTCCTATCCTATCTTTTGGAAAATATAATATCATAATACTGAAAAATAGTATGTATCATCAGTTACGTTTATTGTTCTATAAGACACAATTATTTCTATATTGTAATGTTATTTACCAAATCATTTTATACAAAACATTCTTTACTATTTAAATCATATTAGCATCTTCCTAAACAAGCTCCGGAATTTAATTCTTTCTAATTTTGAAAGTTTTTTATAAAAATGACTTGCAACATATATCTTTTAGATATATATTAGATATATCTAAAAGATATATTGGAGGAAATAAAAATAATGAATGAACTTTTTATTCTAGGCGAATTAATGGAAGAACCACAAAGTGGTTATGATCTACGTAATGCCTTACAAGCTTCTTTAGGACGTCATCGTAAAGTCAGCTATGGAGTAATTTATCCATTGCTTGAAAAATTACAGAATGATGGTTTTTTAGAAATAACTAACGTAGAATCACACGGAAAAAATAAGAAAATGGCAACAATTACAGAAAAAGGGGAAGAACGTTTTTTTGAACTAATGAAAATGCCTGTTCCAAGTGGAGCCCATACTGCTGATATATATTTAATTAAACTTGATGTAATGCAGCACCTTACACTAGACCAACAAATGCAACTATTGGATCAATTCGATCAAGAACAAAGAGATATAATTGAAGATACGCAATTTGCACTAAAAAAATTAGCTGAGGAAAATTCAAGAGATCACTGGTATGCAAGTAAAAGGTTTGAATTACGACTACAGCAGGCAAATGTTGCAATTGATTGGATTAAAGAGTTTAAACATGAACTAAAGAAAGAATGGTGATAAGAATGACAAAAGAAATAAAAGTGGCTTTATTAATGGCTGCTAGTCTCTTTATGGAGATTTTAGATGGAACAATCGTAACAACTGCACTACCTAAAATGTCCCAATATTTTCATACAGGTTCATCAACAATTGCTTTACTCGTTAGTGTGTATTTGATCACAGTTGCGATTTTTATTCCCCTAAGTGGATGGATGGCTAATCAATTTGGGAAAAAGAAAATTTGGATTATTGCTGTCATCCTCTTTACCATTAGCTCCTTAAGCAGTGCACTAGCGCCTAATTTCTCTTTACTTTTGATAATGAGAATTATACAAGGGATCTCTGGTGCATTGATGACACCTACCGCAAGACTGATTGTGTTAGAAAAAACACCAGCTTCACAGCTATTAAAAATGATTAGTTACTTAATTTGGCCTGCACTCATCGCACCAGCAATAGCACCTTTAGTTGGTGGATTTATTGTTACCTACTGGAACTGGCAATGGATTTTCTTAATTAATGTACCAATAGGTTTAATTACAGCATTAATAGGAGCAAAATTAATAGATCCTGATAAAGAAAAAAATAAAACTTTATTTGATCTTATAGGATTTATAGAAATTGCACTTTCATCTGGCATAATTTTGGTTGGAGCAGAAATAGCCACTCACGGAAAAGATTATTGGCTTAGCGCGCTAGGATTAGTAATTTTGGGAATAATACTTGGATTTATAGTTTTCAGGCACTTAAAAAAATCAGATAATCCACTATTTTCACTTGATTCACTAAAAATAACTTCTTTTAGAATATTCCAAACAAGTGGATCTGTTCTATGGCTATGTGTTGGAGCATTACCGTACATATTAACAATTTTTTTACAAACAGTCTTTCAATGGTCAGCAGTAAAAGCAGGTAGTTATGTGCTATTTATTTTTGTTGGAAACATTGGAATTAAACCTTTTACAAATATAATTATTCGTAAATTAGGCTATCGCGGTGCACTATTATCATCATTTGGAATGGTGTTTGTTACATCAATTGGTTTAGCATTCATTCAAATTAATACTTTTCCTGCTTGGATAATGTTTCTTGCGCTAGTTTCAGGTGTAGGACGTTCATTAGCCTTAACTGCTTACAATGGACTAAGCTTTTCTGAAATAGCCCCTCAAGATCGGAATAGCGCAAATACTTTGAATGCTGTCGTTTCAACATTAGCACAAGGGATGGGGATATCAATTATTACAGTTGTTGTTAATTTACTACAAATTTTCTTTTCAATTACTATCTCTTATAAATTAGGCTTTGTTTTCCTTGGTCTATTGATGTTATATCCAATAATTGAAGTAATATTTTTACCTAAAAACATTGGACATGCTACAATCAGCTAGTTTTATTTACAGTCTTCCCATTAAGAAAAACTCGGACTTTAAGTAAACTTGCTATTACATCATAAAATAGGCCGTTAGAATGTATGTTTTTCAAAAATTGTGTCAATAATTAAAATACGATTTCCTATTTTCAATAAATAAAGAGATAGCACTATTATCATTAACCTGATATTTCTGCTATCTCTTTCTATTTCACTAAAAGAACTAGTTAAATTAATTTACATATATCTTTATTTGGAAAGTTCATTTTGAAAATCACAAGAAGCAACAACCTTATATCCTAATGATCTTAGATTTTCCAGCAAGATTATTACTCCTGTAATATACTGTTCTTCCTTTATACCTTCTCCAGGCTCAATACCAAGATAATATTTTGAGTATAGAAAACCGTCTTCTTCTTTAACGCTTTTTTCTTCACTAAAATCTTCATTATTTATCAATTCTATTTTCATTAAATCTGAGATGATTGTCCATCTTTTTTTACTACCCATTGTTATTTTTTCAATTAAACTCAATATAACTTCTTCTTCTTCATCAGTGTTGATGAAAATTTTACAGTACGAACTTCTATATTTACTCATATTATCACTCCCTCATAACAAAATATTATCTAATATGTACTCAATACAAGTATACATTAATAGATGGAATACGTAAATATTTTGAAATAAGTCTCTAATTATCCATAAAAATCTTATCATTATCCAACGTTTCATAACACTATCATGTTTCGATAATATTTCCGTCAAATTTGAATCCTAATATTATTAACATTACAAATAATTACATTGAAATAAACTCAAAAAATGCTAAAATACAAATAAATACTTAGCATATATGACTATAAAATCGGATATTTATCTTATTGGCTTCAATATAAATTCCTAGAGAATAAAAAGATTTTTGTATATTTCCAATATGAATATGGGGAAATATATATATGATATGAATTACAAGTTTATTAATCTTAAGGAGGTATACATGACAGAAGCTTTAATGAAAAGGCCAAAACTTAATGCCGTTCAAGTGCTTGCAGTAGGCTTTGTGCTAGTTATTTCAATTGGTGCGGTCCTACTTAGTTTACCAATTTCATCAGCAAATAACGAATATACTAATTTTCTAGATTCACTATTTACATCAACCTCAGCTGTATGCGTCACAGGACTTGTAACTTTAGATACAGGTACTTATTGGAGTAATTTTGGTAAGACAGTAATAATGCTTTTAATTGAAACTGGTGGACTTGGATTCATGTCTTTTACTGTTTTTATAGCAATAATTTTAGGGAAAAAAATTACTCTTAAAGATAGACTTATAATGCAGGAATCAATGAATACTTTTAGCATACAGGGGCTTGTAAAGATGGTTAAATATATTTTGTGGTTCACAATAATTATACAAAGCCTAGGTGCAGTATTATTGTCAACACAATTTATACAACAGTTTGGATTAAAAGTCGGAATATTCTACAGCATATTCCATTCAATATCTGCATTTTGTAATGCTGGCTTTGATTTATTTGGAAATTATACTAGTTTAGTTAGTTATTCTAGCAACCCTATTGTTTTATTAACTATAAGTGCACTTATAATTATTGGCGGGCTTGGATTTACCGTTTCACTCGAAATATATAATTATAAAAAAAACAGAAAACTTTCGATTCATTCAAAAATTGTACTTTACATAACAGTAGCTTTAATTATTTTTGGTTTTTTACTTATATTTTTTATTGAGTATGAAAATCAAAAAACTCTTGGATCCATGAATTTTAGAGATAAAGTTCTTAATGCTTTTTTTGCTTCTATTACCCCAAGAACTGCAGGATTCAATAGTATTTCAACTGATGGAATGACTATGGCTGGTAAATTTATAACTATTATATTAATGTTTATTGGCGGCGCGTCTGGTTCAACAGCTGGAGGACTTAAGGTAACTACTTTTGGTGTACTTCTATTTACTTTAGTGTCAGTGCTAAATGGAAGAGAAGACACTGAAGCATTTGGCAGAAGATTTTCCAAGGGAACTGTATATAAAGCTTTTACTCTATTATCTATTGCTACGATATTAGTGTTAATAGTAACTATAATTCTTACTATTACGGAACCAAAGGAACTTTTCATAAATTTACTGTATGAAGCTACATCAGCTTTTGCAACTGTTGGACTGACTACTGGAGTTACTCAAAATATAGGTTCTATTTCTAAAGTAACTCTTATTATAACTATGTATCTTGGCAGAGTTGGTCCTTTAACAGTCCTATTAGCTGTTATTAATAAAAAGAAAAAAAATAAACTTAAATATCCTGAAGGAAAAATATTAATTGGATAGGAGGTCATAACTTGAAAAATAAGCATTTTGTTATAATTGGACTTGGAAGATTTGGCACTTCAATAGCTACAACATTATATAATTTAGGTCAACATGTATTGGCTATTGATATTAATGAAGATAGAATTCAAGAAATCGCAGATAATGTTACTCATGCTATTCAATTGGATGCAACCGATGAAAATGTATTAAAAACTTTAGGTCTTAGAAACTTTGATGTAGCAATAGTAACAATTGGAACTAATATTCAAGCTAGTACTATGGTAACCCTATTAGTTAAAGAAATGGGAATTAAATATATAGTAGGAAAAGCTACTAGTGACTTACATGCTAAGATTCTATATAAGATCGGGGCAGATAGAGTTATTTTACCTGAACAAGATATGGGAATTAGAGTAGCTCATCATTTGGTATCATCTAATATACTAGACTATATAGAGCTGCCTTCAGACTATAGCATGATAGAGCTTGAACCACTGGATGAATGGCTTAACAAATCTATAAGAGATATTGAGATAAGAGGTAAATACGGTATAAATATAGTTGCAATAAAAAATGACAAAAGCATAGATGTTTCTCCTTCTGCAAATTATATTATTAAACGTACCGATATTTTAGTAGCTCTTGGCTCCAATAAAGACCTAAATAAGTTTGAAACCTTGATTGGTAAAAAAAATTAATTTTTATGTTTATTTAAAATAGAAACAATTTAAGTGAAACAATAGCTTCCATTTTGTAATAAAGAATCTTATCTGAAGCTTAAGTTTCACTTTATTTTAATGTAATTTAATTTGTAATCTTCTCCTCTTTATAGTTATCCTTTAAGTTTATTAATTTAAAAATTATTGCACCAAATATAGCAGATAAGATTGAAACAATCATAACACTCATCTTAGCCAAAGATAATGTCCCTTCATCAGTAAATGATAAAGAAGATATAAATAACGACATCGTGAATCCAATGCCTGCAAGAATACTCGCACCATATAAATGTCTTTTAGTCACATTAGATGGTAACTCAGCCAACTTTAATTTTACCAAAACATAGGAAATTCCAAATATTCCAACTTGTTTACCAACAAAAAGCCCAGCTATAATTCCTATGCTAACTGGTGAAAATATTATATTTGATAAACTATCCGTACTAATCACCACACCAAAATTTGCAATAGAGAATATCGGCATAATAATAAAGCTTGATATAGGTGTTAACGCATGTTCAAATTTATATAAAACTGATGTTTTAAACTCATTAACATTTTTTCCCGTAGGTAATGCTATCCCAAGTAAAACTCCAGCAATTGTTGCATGTATACCTGATTTCAAAATAAAAATCCATAAGGCTAACCCCATAATAATGTAAAATGATTTATGTTTAACTTGTAATTTATTAGCTATTAGAAGTATTGCAAAAACTATCAAGCCTATGGCAAGTGAAAGCCATGAAATTTGATTGCTATAGAATATTGCTATTACTATAATAGCTCCTAGATCATCAACTATTGCTAACGCTGTAAGAAAAACTACTATTCCTTTTGGTGCATTTTTAGCTACTAAAGAAAGAATCCCTAACGCAAATGCAATGTCTGTTGCCATTGGTATTCCCCATCCGGAAATTGTCACTGCTTTATAATTAACTAAAGCGTATATAATTGCTGGTACAATCATCCCTCCTACTGCCGCTGATATTGGAAGTATTGTCTTATTAAAAGATTTAAGTTCTCCAAACACAACTTCCCTCTTTATCTCCATACCAACAACTAAGAAGAATATAGCCATTAATCCATCATTAATCCAATGAAGAACTGACATCGACAAAGAAAGATTCATATATCCTATGGTTATATAAGTATGTAATGTATTCTCATATACTGACGCAAATTTAGAATTTGCAATTATCATAGCCAAAAGTGCAGAAATTAATAATATTATGCCACTTGAAGATTCATTTTTAAAAAAGTATATAAATGGATTTAAAATTTTATTCTTCATACTTGCTTTCCACCTTTCTATCTTATATATAACCTAAAATGAAAACTTAATGCATTAATATGCAAGTGCATGTTCCTAATTATAAAAAAGGTGAGAATACCCTAAACTAGAGTTTCCCACCTTCTAAACTAATTGATTGAATATAAATCATAATATTTCGCTTAAACAATCTATTTATAAAAATTTTTATATTCTTAGTATATTCTATATTACTATTTCAATAAAATTCTTCATAATACCTTAGATAGGCAAAACAGTTAAACTATAAATTTAACATTTTTTTATGCTTTATCTCTAACAAATAATAATTTATAAATTTGAACTATAATAAGTGGAATAACTGATAGTCCATAAATATAACTAAATTCCATTGAATTTAATGCACTAACTTCAAAGATTCCACTTAAAGGTCTAAAAGTCAGAACTAATAGTAATAGCAAATAGCCAATTATTGCTGCAATCCATATAGTTTTGTTTGTAAATAATCCTATTTTAAAAATCGATTCTTTAGATCTACAATTAAATCCATGAAGCAGCCTTGATAAACATAAAGTTGCAAAAGCCATTGTACTTGCAACCTCAGCACCACCTGTATATAATCCTATGTGAAAAGCCGCCATAGTAACTATTGCAATGAGTAACCCTTCCATTATAACTTCAATTGCAAAAGATTTATTAAGTATTGGAACATTTATATTTCTTGGTTTTTCTTTCATTATGTTCTCATTATGAGGTTCAAGTCCTATTGCTATTGCTGGTAAGCTATCTGTAACCAAATTAATAAACAATAGGTGAACTGCTGCAAAAGGTATTGGTAATGCTCCTATTGACGCATACAATACTGATAATATTCCTGCAGTATTACCTGATAAGAGAAATTTAATTGAATTTTTAATATTTGCATATATGCTTCTCCCATTTGAGATGGATTTTACTATAGTTGAAAAATTGTCATCAGCAAGTACAATTGAAGCAGCATCTTTAGCAACTTCTGTCCCCGTTATTCCCATTGCAATTCCTATATCCGCCTGCTTTAAAGCTGGGGCATCATTTACACCATCTCCGGTCATTGCAACAATATTTCCTTTTTCCTGCCATGCTCTTACTATTCTGATTTTATGTTCTGGAGATACTCTAGCATAAACTGAAATCTTATCTACTTTGTTTTTTAACTCTTCATCACTAATTTTCTCCAATTCAAAGCCTTCCATTGCCTCTGATTCATCTTTAAGTATTCCTATTTGCTTAGCTATAGCAGATGCAGTAATTTTATGATCACCAGTTATCATTACAGGTTTTATTCCTGCTTTAATGCATTTTTCAACAGCTTCTTTCGATTCATTTCTTGGTGGGTCCATCATCGCTATAAGACCAACAAATATTAAATCATATTCATCTTCAAGAGTAATTTCTTTTCCTTCTGAAATCTCCTTATAAGCAAAAGACAAAACTCTAAGCCCATCCATTGAAAATTTTCTATTTATCTCTTCAATTTCTTTTTTGTGCTCTTCTGTAAAATCCATTATTCCTTCTGAAGTTTCAACTTTTACTGTTCTTGATAAAAGTACATCTAATGCACCTTTAGTTAACATTATGTATTTATCATTAAACTGGTGAATAGTACTCATTAATTTTCTATCTGAATCAAAAGGTACTTCTCCAAGTCTTGGATATTGATCTCTTATGATCAATTCATCTAGTTCATATATTTCACCTAGATTAACTAATGCAACTTCAGTTGGATCACCAATTTCCTTATTTTCTACTGTAACAGCATCATTACACAATAATGCCATTAAAACTAAATTTTTCTCTAAAGTCTTATCATGATCCAAGCTATCATGATCAAGTATCTTCCCATCTACAAAAACTTTCTGCACTGTCATTTTGTTTTGTGTTAACGTACCTGTTTTATCTGAACATATAACCGATATACTTCCAAGACTTTCAACTGCATGAAGTTTTCTTACAATAGCATTTTTCTTAGCCATCTTTTGAGTTCCAAGTGCAAGAACAATTGTTACTATTGAACTTAGCGCTTCTGGTATAGCTGCCACCGCTAAAGATACTGCAAACATAAAGGAATCTATAATATTACGTCCTCTAAATATATCTAAACCAAAAATAATTGCTGAAATTATTAAAATGACAAAAGCAAGTTTTTTACCGAAGTTATCTAAACCAACTTGAAGCGGTGTTTTCTTTTCCTTTGCACTTTCTAACAAGTTCGCTATTTTCCCAATTTCGGTATCCATCCCTATACTTGTAACTAAAACAACTCCTCTTCCGTAAGTTACAAAGCTTCCGGAAAATACCATGTTTTTTCTGTCACCAATAGATACATCATCTTTATTTATTACATCTATAAATTTTAAAACACTTTCTGACTCACCTGTTAAAGAACTCTCATTCACTTGAAGACTAAAACTTTCAAGAATTCTACCATCTGCACTAACATAATCTCCGGCATCAAGATATAAAATATCTCCTACTAAAAGTTCTCTTGAAGGAATCTCAAGCTTTTGACCATTTCTAAAAACCTTTGCTACAGGTGATGAAAGGGCCTTAAGTCCCTTTAATGATTGTTCTGCTTTAATATGTTGTATTGTGCCAAGTATTGCATTGATAATAACTACAACCATTATAACAATAGTACTTTCAAGCTTTCCTAGAAAAGCTGAAATGATTGCTGCTACTAATAATATAATTACTAAAAAGTCCTTGAACTGCTCAAGAAAAACCTGAAATGGACTTTTCCTTGCTGCTTCCTCTAATTCATTAAAACCATATTCCTCTCGTCTTTTTGTAATTTCTTCATCATTTAAGCCATTGCTAGTAACTCCTAACATTTCCAGTGACTCTTCTGGTGTTTTCTCATAATACCCTCTCATAAACTGTCCTCCTTAAACTTCAAATATTTTTCGTTTTTTCATTATTCATATAGACTCCCTTCTAATTATTTGATTTTCTATTTATTAATTTATTATAAATTAATAAAAATATACTAAAAAAAATAATAATAAAAACACAAAATATTACATTATTCATTCATCATATGAACTTACTCTAATTATAACTTATAAGATATCATGTTAAAACAATTATAAAGTTACAAATTACTACACGCGCAATAAAGTAAACGCATTTACATTCAAAGTCTGCCACTTACTTTATTCTATAAGCAACCCATCTAGAAAGCCTTCCTATAACTTCAAAGGAAACAATATTACATACCAACTCAGTTAGCTTTCCAAACTTCCTATAAAGCAAATTAAAAGCTAAAAATGGAATCCATTGTTTTTTAGATTTAGGTAGTCTCTTCATTATATTCTTAAACGTATACACTTCTTTATATATCCATAGATAGCCATTATATAATTCTTCTGCTGTCATATTCTTTGGTTTGTATACAACATGGGAAGTATTATAATTAGATAAATTATGATCTACTATTCTATTTTCCTTTAATAATGATGCGTATAACTTTGTGCCAGGATAAGGAGTCATTATATGAGACGTTACTGTTTCTATTTTATTTTTAACTATCCACTCTAATGTGCTATTAAATATTTCTGCATCATCTTCATCTAATCCAAAAACAAAGCTTGCATTTATCATTATTCCTCTTTTATGAATTTCATCGACAAGCTTCTCATATCTACTTACACTATTTTGAATTTTATGTACGCTCTCTATTGATTTACCATTTATACTTTCAAAACCTATGAAAAGGCTTTGGCATCCTGACCCTTTCATCTCATCTAATAATTCAGGCATGTCCACTATATTAGACGTAACTGCTGCATTCCATTTTAACTTTAGAGGTTTTATTTCCTTTAATAGTTCTTTTGTCCATTTAGGATTGCCAATAAAGTTGTCATCAATAAACATAATATGTTTTGTTTTTAGTACTTTAATGTCTTTAATTACATCTTCTATAGGCCTATTAACATAGGTTTTTATAGACTTAGCGCAGCTATTATAGCAAAAATCACATTTAAAAGGGCATCCCCTGCTTGTACTGATTATATTAGTATATAAATATTTCTTATTATCTATCATGCCATAGTCAGGGGACACTATTTCATTTCCTCGAATGTTTTCCATATCATAATATATCTTTTTAATTGAATTATTTTCTACATCCTTAAGAACTTTCTCCCAAACTCTCTCAGCCATTCCTATAATTATTGCATCAAAGCTGTTTGGTGCTCCTTCTGGATCTGCCGTTATATGTATTCCTCCTGCAATTACTTTTACTCCACGTTTTTGAAATTCCTTTGATATTTCTACTGCCCTATTCATAACGTCTACAGTAACAGTTATTGCAACTAAATCAACGTTTTCATCAAAATCTATATTCTCAACATTTTCATTTTCAATAATAACCTCATGTTCTTTAGGCGTAAGGTTTGCTATTGTCAGTAAAGCTAATGAAGGAGACATTCTCGTCTTTAATTTTGTATCCATAGGCCTTGGCATCATTGCAGGTTGAATTAACTTAATCTTCATATTGCCTCCTCAAGTAAAATCCACTTAACACTTAACTAATTTATTACTATGGCGTCTTTTTTCAAAAATATTAGCAAATACTACACTAATACTAGTTGACAAAATAACTATTAATGCAAATAATATGATTCCTGGAGCGTCGTCTCCATCTGCTATGATAAATAGAAGTGGCATGGCTATCACATATAAAAGACTGATTGTAATTCCACAGTATCTTATATTCTTCAAAGTCTTTACAGATAATTCCGACAAGGCTTCATTCTTATTAGCATAGCTTATGAATTTTATGGTCTGATAAAGTGCAAATAAGAATGGCGGCACCGCCCCATACAGTCCGATAAAGCCAAGATATTGCAAATATGCTGACACCGAAATTACTCGTGATAATCCTGTTGTTACCATAGGCAACAAAAATATAAGTAAAGCAACAATTGGACCTCCAATAAAAACAGATACCTTTAATAAAATTGTTGAACTTCGTTTCATAAAAATCCCTCCTATATTAATTATTATTTGTGCAAAACCATTAATTATTTTGCTTAACTTTTGATTTTTATATATCATTTTTGTATTCTAAAATATCGCCCGGTTGGCAATCTAGAGCTTTGCATATTGCCTCTAAAGTTGAGAATCTAATAGCTTTTGCTTTACCATTTTTGAGTATAGAAAGATTTGCCATTGTTATTCCAACTTTCTCAGTAAGCTCGGTCACACTCATTTTCCTTTTAGCTAGCATAACATCAATATTAATTATAATCGCCATATTATTTTCCTCCTGTATTCTTCATTCTGTACATTAAGATTATTGATTTTTACGCCTTACACTGTTAAATCATTTTCTGATTTTATGTCTATGGCTTCTTTTAAGAGCCTTTGAAGAACAGCAGAGAAAACTGCGATTACCAATGAAGCAAAGATAGGTATCATTCCAATTATTATTAAACCTGGAGCATCGTCTTTCTCTGCTAACAAGTAAACAAATGGAATTACTACCACATATAATACAGATATTATAACTGCACAGTATTTTATATTCCTTAAAGCCTTTACAGATAACTCAGAAAACGCTATGTTTTTGTCAATATAGCCTAAAAGCTTTAAAGCCTGATACAATGCAACAAAGAACGGAACAACTGATACAAACATCCCTATTAAAATTGGATATATCATATTTGCATAGTCTGGATTCACTGGATTATTAGTTAACCGAACTGCTCCAAATATGCATAAAGCAAGAACTGGAACTCCAATAAGAATAACAGCTATCTTTAAAAAAATCGTTGAATATCGTTTCATAAAAAGCACCTCACTTTTAAATTCTATATATAAGATATCACATATTTTATCGTTTATCAATAAATTTTCATTATATTTCACTGTTTATTTATTTAAAAACAAGAAAAAACCATTCTGCCAAATTAATGTTAGTTGAAGGAAAGGTTAATCGAAAACATGACACCTTGTAAGACTAAAATTTATATTTATACTAGATACAATAAGGTTTTCGACATTCCAAATTTTTATTATCTTCTATGCAAAAAAGAACTGCCAACTGACAGCTCTTCAATCAAAATTTTATTTTTCTTATATATTCTTAATAAACTTGGCTGGAACTCCAGCATAAACTGTATTATCTGAAACATCTTTAGTAACAACTGAACCTGCTCCAATAACAGAATTTTCTCCAATTGTTACCCCTGGGCAAACTGTTACTCCAGCTCCAAGCCACGCATTACGTTTAATTTTTACGCTTCTAAGAATAACTCCACGTCTATTTTTAGGATCTAATGGGTGATTAACTGATAATATTTTTACATCAGGCCCAATAAGAACATTATCCTCTAATTCAATCCCACCTAAATCAACAAACATACACGATTTATTAATAAATATATCTTTCCCCAATCTAATATTAGCTCCAAAATCTGTGTTGAATGGTGTTAATATTTGTACAGAACCATCAATTTCCTTGTCTATAATTTTTGCTAAAATATTTCTGACTTCTTCAGGTGTTTTATACCCTGTATTTAATTCAGATGTCAACCTTAAAGTATTCTCAACTACTTCATTAATTTCAGTAAATATAATATCTTTATACGAAATAAACTCATTTTTTTGTATTTTCTCTAATAATTCTTTATTCATTGTCTCCTCCTTAAAAACTTATTTTATTGTACAAAAACTCAATTTTAATAGCTTCCATTCCTTTTCATTTAGAGCATATTTTTTCTTATCCAATAAACTCTAATATTATAGAATTCATTATACATGCTAAAGTTAACTCTAATTCAAGTACTTTTTTATTCTCTTGGAATTTATATTCAAGTTAAATCTGTGAATAAGTTATAGAAAAGACTAATTCAGAAAGTTATGGTTTCTAAATAGAATAAAAAAGAAAATATATTCGCCTGCCAAATTTTTCTCACATGCGTTCGAAAAGGCAGATGCGTAAAAAAATCTCCAGCTCCAAAGTCGCCTGCGATTTTGTTCTTAATTTTCAAGATCCAAATTTATAATTGTTAATTATGCTTCCTTAAATATATCTCATTTATATACAGATTATTTATTAATAATTCATTTCGCTTATTTCATGTGCTAACAAAGTGTCTACGACACGCTTTTTCTTAATTATATTTTTACAAGCAAACTTTCGACTATTGGTATAGCAGGACACATGACTTCAAAATTCCAAAATTTTATTTTTCCTAAACAAAAAAAGTGCTATATCTCATGATATTTAGCACTTTTCCCATAATAGATTTTTCTTATTTATATATAAATTATTTCTACTCCTGAAAAACTAACATCTCCAACTAGCGTTAATGTATTTGTCGATCTCTCATTATTCCTGTTTTTTTCATCGACAGAACCTAAAAATACATTAGTCTTATTATCAACCTTCCAAGTTCTTGGTATATATAACTCTACTCCTGAAAAAGAAGCGTTAACTCTTACTATAGCATTTTCGCTGCTCATAACTGCATTATCAAAATACACCTTCATAGCTCCAAATGAGCAGTTAAGATCAGCTTGTTCAAATTCATTTGTATTTATATATTTAATACAAGCTCCAAATGAATTTCTAAATATAATATTACCTTCATCTTCTATGTCGATTTTTTCGAATTTATAATCCTCATGAACATGCTTATGATGAATCCAGCTAACATGTTTATGAAAAATCATTGAAAGACCGATGCTACCAAATAACGCTGCCATAAGCACAGTCCAAGGAGTAATAGCTGTAATTCCTAATTGTTTAGCATAGATTATACAAATAAATGCAATTGGGAATAGAATACCTGAAAAGTTAAGATGAGGTATACTTTTTGCTATGATCACTACTAAAAAAACTGTTAATATTAAACTAAATGCATTTACACCTGGGAAGTATCCAAGTTTGCTTATAACCATAAAAATACCTGCTAGTATAAATAAAATTCCCCAGAAGACTCTTTCTTTTTTCATCATTATTTCCTCTTTTCTAATAATTTAATTTTTAATGGCTTGTAATAGTATCTTGAAACATACACTTGTTTGTGAGTGTTTTGAAATTCAACCCTGCTTGATGATGATATACTTTTTGTTATGGAGTAAATATGATTTGTATTTAGTATTGTTGATTTTGAAACTCTCATAAAATATCCTGGCAATAATTCCTCGAGTTCATATAGCTTATACTTTACGTTATATATATTATTAATGGTATGTGCACAAATACCGCTTTCTTCAGTTTCAAAAAACAAAATTTCTTCCAATGAAAGATAATACTCTGTTTCTCCTTTGTAAAAGGTTATATGCTTTTTTTGCGATAGCAGCTCACCAAGCACAATTTGAATATTTCTAACCTCTTCATTTAATTCATTACATTTAATAATAACTTCATTTTCTTTAATTTCATTATCAAGTTCAACCCGTATTTTCATATTTTCACTCCCCACATCTTTATTATATTTGCTGACTTTTACGTTGTAAACACGATAGCAGTAAGTGGTTAGTTATCACTTGTAAGTGGTACATTTTTATATACTTTGTGCAAAATCTTTGATTTTTCTAAAGCTTTACTTATTATTTATCTATAATAATCTTTAGAAAAAATAACTCTTTTATACTTTTTCTTCTTAATTTTCATAAAAACTATCGTTTAGGGAATTCTATATTAAGAGAATTTAAAGAGAAAGGAAGATTATAATGACTCCAATTACAATAGGTGCAGATGCACCAGATTTTAAAGCAAAGGATAATAAAAAACAGGATATAAAGTTATCTGATTATAAAGGAAAAAAAGTACTTCTTTCTTGGCATCCTCTAGCTTGGACACCAGTATGTACAGATCAAATGCGAGCATTAGAAACTAATTTTGAAAAATTTCAAAATCTTAACACTGTTCCACTAGGATTCAGTGTAGATTCTCAACCTTGCAAAGAAGCATGGGCAACCGTTCTCCAAATTAAAAATGTTAGTCTTCCATCAGATTTTTGGCCTCATGGTAAGATAGCTTCTGACTATGGAATATTTGATGAAACTACTGGAATATCAGGACGTGCCAACATAATCATAAATGAAGATGGTAAAGTACAATGGGTAAAAGTTTACCCATCAGAACAACTTCCAGATATAAATGAAGTTTTACAGGTTTTATCTAATAACCAATAACATATTAACGGAATGATTAAATTGCTTGCTTATGATTTAATAATTTTGTAATTTCATTTATTTATTATTGCTTAGCATACTTTCTAAGCATGAATTATAAAATTGCACATACTAAAAATCCAAGGCTAATGAACCTTGGATTTTCATAATATAAATATATTTCTAAACTCTTTAATGAAAAAATCAACTTTACTTAAAATTATTTATCTTTGTCTAAATTACGCCAGTTACCATCATATCCATAGCTATCGAGCCACTTATAAGTTTTTATTATTTCATTATCCTTTATTTGATATATTGAAAGTCCTCCTTGATGTGGCACGCAATATACATTTTTAGTTGTCTTACCAACCATGTATCCACAGTATTCATCATTATAAGAGCCTGTAAGGCTAAACACATATACATCCTCTACTGGTAGATTCCATTTATCGCTGGCTATGAACTTATTAATATTCCCTTCAAAATATCTTTTTGTCAGCTTAGCACCATATGCAGCATTCATTTTTGAAATATAATTACTGTCTTCTTTTAATATTAAATTTCTTGCTTCTTCAGCTTCCTTAGATGGTTTAATCCAAGTTCCATCTTCATCTAATTCATATCCATCAATTACAGTACCATGTGCCATAGCTCCATCTTGATAAAAATAATGCCAAGTCTCATAATAATTATCTTGCACCCATCCAGTTTTCATATATCCATTTGAATCAAAATAATACGTCTTTCCATTAATGTCTCTCCATCCCTTAGCATATGAATTTCCTTCTGAGTACCACCATCCACTATTATCTTGTCTCCATTCAGCACTGGCTCCGATTGGGCTTAAAACTAATACTGAAATTACTACTAACGCACCAGATATTAACTTTCTCATTTTATTTCCCCCATATTTATTTAGGTACTGTCAAAGTTTTTTATCTAACTAAGGCAGCAACCCTTTAATTTTTCTTATTTTTTATATAAATAACTTGCCACCCCCAAAAAGTTAAGATATTTTATACTTGCAAAACAAAAACACTGAACTAAAAAAGGAGGCAAGCTATTACCATGATTAATAAGTTTCTTCTTGAAACTGTAATTTATCTTATTGAAATTATAAAGTATCTCATGACTTTGCTGGTTGGCAAAAACTTGCTTAAAAGCATTTCGGACGAACCTGTTAAGAAAGAATACCGAAAGCTTCAAGTAGATGATCAACCAATCTTTGATGTTCCCGAAAAACTTAACTATAAGCTTCTAATAGCTGAATATGAGTTTAAGCACGGCAAAGAATTTGCTCCTGTGAAACCTCGCAAAAACAAAGCGTTAGCTCCTAAGGATGTTATCTGTCCTAAGTGTGGTGCTCCACATACCTATCTTTACGATAATAACGGAGGCCGAGGACAATATCTTTGCAAAGTCTGTGATACCACATTCAATCCTAAAAATTACTATCAGAAATCCATAGTGTTAAGATGTCCTCACTGCAGTAAAACACTTGAAAGAATCAAGGCGCGTAAGGATTTCTACGTTTATAAGTGTAAGAATGATAATTGCTCTTTTTACCAAAATAATCTTAAATCAATGACAAAATCTGAAAAACAAGATTTTAAGAAGAATCCTGGTAAGTTCAAAGTTAGATACATATTTAGAGATTTCACTTTTGACTTTAAGCCACTTTCTAAAGAAAGTCCGGTAAAATCAAAGGTTTCTCTTCCAAACATTATGATTTCTTCTTACACCTTAGGACTCATTCTAACTTACTACGTTAACTACGGTTTATCTTCCAGAAAGACAGCTGCATTGCTTAAAGATATTCATGATATTAAAATATCTCATCAAGCAATTTTAAACTATGTTAATGCCGTTTCAATTGTAGTTAAGCCATTTATAGATAACTACGATTATAAACTTTCTGACTCTTTCTGCGGCGATGAAACCTACATAAAAGTTAACGGTAAGTGGAACTATATTTTCTTCTTTTTTGATGCTGTTAAAAAGATTATTCTATCTTACAGAGTATCACCACATAGAGATACCGAAACGGCTGTAAAAGCCATCGATGATGTTCTAAGTAAGTTAAAAGAAATACCTGAAGATCTTAATCTTATAACTGATGGTAACCCTATATATCTTCTTGCACAGCACTTCTTTGCAAGCCATAGTATAAAATTCGATGTTACTCAAGTTATAGGCTTAACCAATAAAGATGAAGTTTCAAAAGAATATAGGCCATTGAAGCAAATTATTGAACGTCTTAACCGAACCTTTAAAGGCAATTATAGAGCTACTACTGGCTTCGGAAGTCCTAACGGGTCGGTTGCATTTGTAACTATGTTTGTGGCATACTTTAACTTTCTAAGACCACATTCTGCCCTTGAAGGCAAAACTCCTGTAATCCTTGAAGAGTTAGAGTCAATGTCCAACATGCCTACTAGATGGTGCAAATTTATTGAACTATCTCAAGACTTTGTTCTAAATAACTGTACAATAACTGCCTAATGATCTAAAGCAGTTGGTGAAACGCACCCTTGACACGCCCACAAAGATAAATGGTAAAATATCTCAATAGGCGGGTCTATTAGTCATGTTCAAAATTATCATTCACCCGTCCTTAACTGCCTAAGACCATTTATCTTTAGGTGTGTCAAGGGCAACTAGCAAACATAATTTAACATTAAATGGTAGTTGGATTGATTTTTCATATATTTTTTACACTACCTTTATTTATAACATGATTTTATGTTATTTATATTTATAAAATACTACTAATTATATTTTATGAATATAGAGTGAAATTTATGAGCTTAAACTGGTTATTAAGATAATTATCGTTGCTTTATTTTGATTTCATTATGCATTCCTCTATGATTGGGATTATTGCAGCATATTCTTAAGAATATATATGGTTTAGAATATATATTCTAGTATTCTTCAGAATATAAATTCTAATATTCTGAAGAATATTTATTTTTTGAGACACATATATCTGTTACAATTCACAATGCACATTTCACAATTACGGCTAAAATTCTTGCAATATTTTTAAGATTATAATAAAGAATTATTTTTGCAATGTATATATTGTAAAAATTTTTATAATAAAACTTTCTAAGCTTTAAACGTTAACCGGCTCGTCTATTTGGATTGAGTTTAGAATTTTCATAAATTCATCACCCATTATGGTTTCTTTGAAAATAAGATGCGATGATATTTTGCCCAAAGCTTCCATATTAGCCTTTAGAAGATTTTTGGCCTTTTCGTAGGATTCATTGATTATATTCATAACCTCACGATCAACTTCAGCAGATATTTCATCTGAACAATTTCTTACTGGTCTGCCGTCAAGATATCTGTTTTGAATTGATTCAAGCCCTATCATACCAAATTTTTCTGACATTCCATACATTGTTACCATTTGTCTTGCAATACTAGTAGCTCTCTCAATATCATTTGAAGCACCTGTAGTTATTTCATTAAACACAAGATCTTCAGCTGCTCTTCCTGCAAGCAGAACAACTATCTGTTCTAGCAATTCATCTTTAGACATAAGGTACTTTTCTTCTTCTGGCATCTGCATAGTATATCCAAGTGCTCCCATTGTTCTTGGAACAATGGTAATCTTATGAACTGGCTGAGTCTTTTTCTGCAGCGCTGAAGCTAATGCATGTCCAACTTCATGAAATGCAACAAGACTTTTCTCATTCTCAGTCATTACTCTATCCTTTTTCTCTTTACCTGCAATTACAGTTTCGACTGCCTCAAATAAATCATCCTGCCTAACCTCATCTCTTCCCATTCTTACAGCTCTTAAAGCAGCTTCATTAACCATGTTTGCAAGATCAGCCCCAACAGCACCAGCAGTAGCAAGTGCTATCTCTTTTAGATTAACACTTTCATCCATTATTATATTCTTGGAATGAACCTTTAATATATTCTCTCTTCCTTTAAGATCTGGTTTATCTACTATAACTCTACGATCAAAACGTCCAGGTCTTAATAGCGCCTTATCAAGGACTTCTGGTCTATTGGTTGCTGCAAGAATAACAACTCCCTTTGAAGAATCGAAGCCATCCATTTCAGCAAGTAACTGGTTTAATGTCTGCTCTCTTTCATCATTTCCACTTATATTACCTTCTCTACTCTTACCTATTGCATCAATTTCATCAATAAAAATAATACATGGTGCTTGCTTTTCTGCCTGAGCAAACAAATCTCTGACTCTTGAAGCTCCAACACCTACAAACATCTCTACAAAACCTGACCCTGAAAGTGAGAAAAATGGTACCTTTGCTTCTCCTGCTACAGCTTTTGCAAGTAATGTCTTACCTGTACCTGGAGGTCCTACTAAAAGTGCACCTTTAGGAAGCTTAGCTCCTATCTTCGTATATCTTTCAGGCTTGTGAAGAAAATCAACTATCTCCTTAAGAGATTCTTTAGCTTCTTCCTGACCTGCTACGTCTTTAAAATATACTCCTGTAGTCTTTTCAACATATACCTTCGCATTACTTTTTCCGACGGACATAAATCCTCCTCCGCCTCCTCCAATTTTATTACTTAAAGACTTCATGAACCAATTACCTAACATATAAAATATAGCAAAAGGTATAATCCATGAAAGTATGAAACCGATAATTGGAGACTGAGTATTTTTTACGGGTGTAGTAAACTTTACATCTGCATTATATAGTTTGTCTACAAGTTGAGGATAGTCTAAGTTGCCAGTATAATATAATTTTTTATTTACAACTGAAGCATCCTCATCACTTTTTGGTGTTATAACAAGCTTGTCACTATAAATCTCAACTGATTCTACTTGTTTATTATTTACCATTGTAAGAAATTCACTATAATCAATTTGTTTATGATTTGACTGAGAAATCAAATTTATAACTATATTTATTACTAATGTAATTATAAGCGCTGCTGTAATGTATTTGGGTAAATCCTTTTTATCAGGCAATCCCTTTTTATTAGGCGTCCCTTTTCTATTTTTAAACATTAACTTTCCTCCTTTAATATTAGAAAATTACATTCTTAACTAAATATCCTGTATTGTATGACTTTAATACGCTCAATGCATGATAATCTATTATTCTCTATCACCGCTTCCCATGAACAAAAATACAAGGTGAAGCAAATTTGCAACAGCAGTTATTGCAGAAGCAACATAAGTCATAGCTGCTGCATTTAGCACCTTTTTTGCAGGAGCCATTTCATTGAAACTAAGTATTCCTTGAGATTCTAATTCTGATATTGCTCTTTTACTTGCATTAAATTCTACTGGTAGAGTTACAAAATAAAATGCTACCGCACCAGTAAAAAACACTATACCTAGTTGTGCAAGCAAAGGAATTTGAAATATTAATCCAAAAATCGCCATATATGGACCTGCCATAGAACCTATATTTGCAATTGGTACAAGTCCACTTCTTAAAGAAAGTGGTGCATATTGTACTTTATGTTGTATTGCATGTCCTGTTTCATGGGCTGCAACACCTATTGCTGCAACAGAATTACTATAATATACTGATTCAGATAATCTTACTACCCTTTTTCCAGATTCATAGTGATCAGTTAAACTACCTGCTGTCGGAACTACAGCTACATCATAAAGTCCATTTCTATCAAGAATTCTCCTTGCAACATCTGCACCAGTAAATCCTCTAGCATTGCCATAATTGCTATATTTGTCAAAGGTTCCTTTTACTTTAAATTGACAATAAAGCGAAAAAGCCAATGCCGGTAAAACTAAAATGATATAATAAATGTCCATGTTTATCCCTCCAATATATTTATTTCATGGTTTTAATTAAACAAAAAAGACCTTTGATCTGATTCAGTAACAACTAAATCGTATCAAAGGTCTTGCTTTCCATTTGGAGTATAGAACCAGGCAGTTTTAATTACCGATTGTTGGCTCTATAGCTTATAAGCTACTCCCCTAAGTTATATGAAGTATATCATACCTTATTATATGGTGTCAATACATATTAATTCACAATCTTCTATTTTATTTTAATTTTCACTACATTCCGACATTTTATAAATGTAACTAATTATTTAGGCACTAGAGAAAGTGTTCACTCCTCAATAAATAGTCACATAGTTTTATAACACTAATTAATCACAATATATATTATTAAATTATTTTATTGATGCCTCATAGATTTCCTTAATTGATTTTGATATTGTCCCATTAAATTCTTCTTCAGTTTGCTGAGCAGTGAGCCCTTGGGATAAAGCTCTTGAAAAACTGGCGATTAATCCATGATTGCGTCCGAGTCTTTCGTTTGCTTCTGCTTGACTATAACCACCTGACAAAGCTACTACTCTGACAACATGTGGCTCATCTATTAAATCAATGTAGAAATTATCTTTAGTTGGTATTGAAAGTTTAAGCATCACTTTTGTTTCTTTATCAAGTTTTGATAGCTGCTCTAAAATTTCAAGTTTCAAAAGTTTTTCAGATTCTTCCTTATCGGTACTATGGATGTCAACTTCTGGCTCAATAATAGGAACAAGACCTGCTTCTACAATCTGTTTACCAATTTCAAATTGCTGCTCAACTAACATTTTAATTCCTTTAGCATTTGCTTCCTTAATAACTGAGCGCATTTTTGTTCCAAAAATATTTTTTTCTACTGCTTGCTTTAAAAGGTCATCTAAGCTACTTATTGGTTTCATAAGCTGAACACCATTGTTAATTTCAGCTAAGCCTTTATCAACCTTTAAGAAAGGGACAATATTTTTTTCCTTCCAAAGGTAATCAGGTGTATATTGATTATCAATAGTACGATACATTGTGTCTTCAAATAATATAGCACCCAAAATATATTCTGAAGTAAATGCCGGACTCTTTATTATGCGTTTTCTCATTTCATGCACTAAGTCAAACATTTCTTCTTCATTGGAATAACTGTCTTCCTTAATCCCATACTCAAGTAATGCTTTTGGAGTACTGCCACCACTTTGATCTAAAGCTGCAATAAACCCTTTACCTGTATGTATTCGGTTTATTTGATTTTCATTCATCTAATTCTCCTCCTTCTCCTTATCTTAGATTAGAATCATGTCTTACTTTTTATTATAGTGTCTTTCTCTATTAATTATGCGTTTGCTAATATCATAAATTTAAGTGCTTCTCTAATAATTATCACTTTTAGCTATGGTCCTTATATTTTATCGCACGAATAAATTATCATAATATAATCCGTATCCATTTATATCCAATAATTTCATGCAGAAATATTCATATCTAAATTGAAATAACTTAATAAAATATAAAAAGACTAAAAATTTAACATAATCTGCAATCACTATAAATAAAGCTCAAAGGACTTATATAATTTCTTTGAGCTTTATTATTATTTATAAATTCACATATAGGTGATCAATTATTATCGAAACTAATGAGTAATTGAATACTTTTTTATGAATTACGCATAACTAATGTTGGAATATATTAAAATGATTAATTCTATTGAGTAAATTACTTAATTCAGCTCCTTCAAAGGAACTTATTTCACTAGTAAATTTTGCTTTAAATATACTATGGAAGGGGAAATATCTTATGAAAAAATCTACTATAGTGCTTTTTATATTTTTATTATTATCATTTACTAATTTAGCCCAAAATGTCAGTGCTGCTCCCATAGTTCTAAATCAAGGCATTTATAATGTAAGAGATTCTAACTTAACAATTGGATCTCCTATGACAGTTAAACTTAATGATCCTAACGGCAGAGTTATTATTTTTGTTATTGACAATAATCAATACATAAGAGAACTTGCAAGGCTAGATTCCCAATCAAACGAACAAACTCTTAAACCTTTCAACTATGGCTATTCAGTTATAATTTTTGGGAATACTCCTGTTACTTTCTCCTAAAAACTTTCTCGATTCATATACTTTAAATTTTTTCTACAATAGCAGCAATATAATTTCAAAACAAAAAGCAGTAGTTTAACTTTTAATCTACTGCTTTTAAATGTATTTACTCGACAGTGAATTTTATATTTATTTCACATACTCATGTTATAAGTGAAATAGAGCATAAGATAATGCAGCCAAGTTAATGACTGCACTTAATGGGATCTAAGGTAAAAATTGAAGATAATTCAACTATAATCTTCTTCCTTCATCCCTATCTTGTCCATATTAGTTTTATCATCTTTTAAAAGTAGATCTAAAAATATTTTAGCACTTTCTTCTGGAGTTGCTTTCGTTCCGCAACCTACTAGCATTATTGTTACCATCATAACAGCTAACAATAATGTAGAAATTCTTAACTAGAGCGCCTCACTTGCTTTACTCACTTTTTGCTATAAGCATACATTATAAACTATAATATAAGTTGTTGGAAAATACAGGACTCGAACCTGTGGAGCTTTTACACTCACTAGCTTAGTAAGCCAGCCCATTAAACCACTCTGACAATTTTCCATATAAGAGCATATTATTTAATTGTTCTCCTTAGTAATTCATTGTACTCATTCAGTGCAAAGTTTAATCTTCTACACGCTCTAATCACCTCCACATCTAATGAATTTTCTTCATCGCCCATAATTTTGCATAAGGCTTGTCTCATTCTACTAATCATCATCTCTTTTTCTTTTAAATGTTCCAAATATTTACCACCTTTACTTTTTTATTAGTATAACCTCTAAATGGTAAAATTTATGTATCACTTGTTACATAAATAGGTTGTGGCTAAAATATTCATATTATTTACATATATTCTATGTATAACCTCAGAACTTCAAATGTAATTACTTAATATGATGAACGCATGAAAGTTATATATTTCTGGATTAATAATTCCACATCTGTTTTATAACCTAATTTTCTATTGTTCTCTGTGCATATTGTTTAACATTTCTTAAGTGTATCTAATATATTAAAAGTAAATGAGGTGTTTATGATGCCAAATAATGAAAATGAAATTTTTTATATCGTTGGCGCTATACTTACTATATTAGTTAATGTGCCAGAGATTGTAAGACAAATAAATATTAATTTAAAGTTCAATGAATCTATAAAGCACCATAAAATACTATGATTAATATGCAGAAAAAGCGCTTAGAATAATTCTAAACGCTTTTTTCTTCCAAAAGTCGATCCATATATAATTAGAATTTTATCTTAGTTAATTACAGAATCATTTATTTTACTACCTGCTATTTTATAATAAAAAGTATTACTTCTAAATTTAATGAAATACTGCAAAAACATATTTTCTTATTTACAATTAATAGATATCCTAACAATTATCTTTTTCTTGATGATATTGGATAATTATAATCTTGGGTAAAATGATATCTGCCTGGATTTTCTGGTTGATTTCCTGAATCTTTTTCTTCTTCAAATTCTGCCACCATATCTTGTCTTAAATGTTTTTCATAATATACTTTTTCTTTGTCGGTTAAATTCTTCATACTTGTATCACCTCCATTTTTATTGTTTTCTTTTGTATGATTAATATACTCTAGTATAAAAACTGCAATAAAATAGACACTTACAAGTTATACGTAAGTGCCTAAATTATTTATAATTAGCATTTAAAATATTGAATTACTCTAAAAAATAAATTAACTATAATCATTAGATTATTTAAATTTTATATTTAAATTGATTCCTTATCACATCTCTAGTTTGTACATCTTCGATATATATCAGCATTATTTCTCTTATAAATAAGTAATTTTTAAATATCTTATATTTTAAATTTAGCTATAATACTTCTTAACTCTTCAGACATTTGAGATAGAAGTTTACTAGATGAAGCTATCTCCTCAACAGATGCTAGTTGTTCCTCAGCAGCTGCTGATATTGTTTGAGTCTCATCAGCTATATTACTACTTATGTTTTTAATATTATTTACCGAATCAACAGATTCTTTGGTTCCAACAGTTATTTCAGTGATAGAGTCTGATATTTCATGAATCTGCCTAGATATTTCTATTATCATTTGAAGGATTTCCTTAAAACTTGTTCCTGCAACATCAACAACATCTGCTCCTGTTTTAACTTCTTTTGAATTTTCATTCATAACTGCAACTGCACTATTTGTTTTATTTTGTACATCATTAATAATTCCAGCTATTTCTTTAGTTGCCTCTTGTGATTGTTCTGCTAACTTTCTGATTTCTTCTGCTACAACACTAAAACCTTTCCCTGCTTCCCCAGCCCTTGCAGATTCTATTGCCGCATTTAATGCTAGAAGATTTGTTTGCTCTGATATACCTTGGATTGTATCAAGTATTTGTCCAATTTTCACTGATTTCTCTTCAAGCTCGCTTATAATAAGCGATGTTTCACTGGTCTTTTTCTCTATTATTTCCATTTGGTTCATTGCCTTCTCTACAGCATCTTCACCAGCATTTGCTGATATTTTCGCCTTATCTGTTAAAGATGAAACGGATTTTGTATTTTCAGATGCTACATTTATCTTATTAGATATGTTTTCAACCACTTTGTTTGTGCTATTAGCAAAAGAAAATTGCTCATCTGCTCCATTTGCCATTGTTGTTACTGCGGATGCAACTAAATTTGATGCATCTGCTGATTGTTCAGCACTTGCTGTAAGCTCTTCAGATGATAATACTAATTGTTCAGATGTATTACCTAATTGTTTTATTAATTCAATAATGTTTTTGGTCATCTTATCTATCGCATTACTTACAACACCAAATTCACTCTTATCATTAAGACTTTCTTCTTTTATCCTTACAGAAAAATCACCTTGAGATAAAGAACCTATATATATTACAAAATCATTTAATCTCTTTGTGATACGTTTTGTTATTAGTATTCCTAATAAAATTATTAAGATTGAAGCTATAATCACAATACTTAAAAATGCTACTGTTGCAATTTTTAAATTTGTTTTATTTTGGGTGTTTATTTTTTCAGCAATTTGTCTATTGTGTTCTCCAAGTTCTACTAAATCATCTAAGAAAGCATCAGCATATGATTCAACGTTTTTCTCGTAATATTCGTAAGCTTCTTGATTTTTGTTTTCACCAGCTAAGTTTAGTGCAACTTTTCTTCCTTCCCTATATTTATCTAAATTACTATCAATCTTACTGATCTTATCAGCCTCAAAATCATCTAATTTCATTTTTTTATAAAGAGCCATATAGTTGTTAAATTCTTCAGCACGAGTATTTACATCTTTTGTTAACTCACTATTTTCATTTTTATCAGTAGTTACCATAATTCTAAAAATGTCAGCTGAAATAGCCCTTGCATTTACTCTAGACTCACTAAGCCATTCACTAGATAGCAGTCTTTCACTATACATAACCTCCATGCTTTTACTAGACGTTTGTAAAAAATAGTAACCAGTTATTCCAACTGCAAATAACCCTACTAAAGAGCAAATTATAAGCAAAGTTAATTTTTTACCTACCTTTAAATTATTAAGCCACGTCATTTTATTGTCCCCCTTATCTTCATACTAGAATCTTAAATATAATTTCATTATTATAATATATTTATTAGAATGATTAATTAAAAATAAAAAAACCAACAAAAACTTAATATATTTATGTATTACTAAGTTTTAATTGGTCGGTTGCACAACTAGCTCCAAATTCTCAAAGTTCCCAAATATAGAGAATTTTTCATTGCTTCCAATTGTTCTGTTTTATAAATACATTTACCTAATATATAGAAATATTATCATATTCATGTAAAAAAATCAATGATTCTTAACATAAATTGTCGAAATTTATTCCATGAATTTCATGATGCTTTACCATTATTTTTTTATAATGGTAATTTTTAACAGAATAAACATTCCCTATTCAATAAAATTAATTCACTAGTGTTCCTTTAATTAATATCAATTACCTTGTATGTAGTCTTCAGGGATTGAACAATGAAAAAATCCTATGCAGAATCAAAATTAATTCTACTCAGGATCTCCTCTTCATAATTTTATTCACTAAGTAAATCATCTATAAAAGCTATATATAAATATGAAGAACCTTAAAAATGAATACTAAAAACTCTATTTTTTAATGTTTCTTTTCATACATTCTTATAAAATTTTTGAGTAATATGATATCATTTATTAAAGCACACCCATTCTTCGCAGTCCCATATATCTGTAGTAATATCTTTATAAAATTCCGGTTCATGACATACTAAAATCATGCTTCCTTCATATTCCTTTAACGCACGCTTTAATTCATTTTTAGCATTAGTATCCAGGTGATTTGTTGGTTCATCTAGCACTAATACATTTGTATATTCATTAATAAGTTTACATAATCTGACTTTAGCCTGCTCTCCTCCGCTTAATATATTGATAGGGCTATCTATATGCTGCCTTGTTAATCCACACCTAGCCAATTCTCTCCTTACCTCAGTTTGAGTTAGGTGAGGAAAATCACTCCAAACATCATATAAAACTGAATTAGTGCTATTCCATGCAATTTCCTGCTCAAAATATCCTATTTTTCTATGCTCACTTAAAGTAATTTCACCATTTATAGGTTTTAGCATTCCAAGTAAGGTTTTTAGCAGAGTTGTCTTCCCTAAGCCATTAGCTCCTGTTACTGCAATTTTTTGTCCTCTTTTCATTTTTAAGTTTAAAGGTTTGCTTAAAGGTCTGTTATATCCGATAATCAAGTTGCTTACTTCAAAGATTATACTCTCTGGCATTTTTACAGTTTTAAAATTAAAATGAGGTTTTATAATTTCTTTTTTTATTTCTATTCTTTCAATCTTATTAAGTTTCTTTTCTCTTGATTTAGCTTGCTTTGAAGTTGAGGCTCTTACTTTATTTTTTCTTATATAATCTTCAAGCTTCGCTATTTCATTTTGTTGTTCCTTATATTCAATCAATCTCTGCTCTTTACGTATTTCGTATAGTTTAATAAAATAGTCATAATTTCCTTCATATCTTGTTAGTGTTTTGTGCTCAAGATGATAAACTACGTTTACCACATTATTTAAAAAAACATTATCATGTGATACTAATATAAATGCATTTTCATAATTAATTAAGTAATTTTTTAGCCATTCAATATGTTCTTCATCTAAATGATTAGTCGGCTCATCCAGTAATAAAATATCTGGCTTTTGCAAAAGTAATTTAGCAAGTAAAATTTTAGTTCTTTGCCCGCCACTTAAAGTTGAAACATCTTTATCCAGAAGTTCCTTAATTCCAAGACCTACCGCAGTTGCCTGTATTTTAGAATTAATGCTGTAAAAATCATTTTTATCTAATATTTCTTGCATGATAGCAATTTTATTTAAAGACTTTTCCATATTTTTCTCACTCATATTTTCAAGATCAATATATAAACTATTAATTTTGCTTTCTATATTAAATAAATTAGCAAATGCTTCTTTTAGGAAATTTAATGCATTAATTCCTACTTTCAAATCAACCAGTTGATCCATATAACCAATGCTGAATTTATTATTCCATTCAATGGTACCTTTATCTGGCAATATTTGATCCGTAATGATTTTCATAAAAGTCGATTTTCCTTCCCCATTAGCACCAATAAGTCCAATATGCTCTCCTTTTAATAATCTAAAAGATACATCATTAAATAATATCCTATCCCCAAATGAATGACTCATGTTTTCAATTGTTAAAATACTCATATTTTACATCTCCTTGTGTCCTCATAATAAATGATATCATCATGTAATATGAAGACCAAGTTTAAGAATAAATCTGTAATGTTTATAATCATTCTGAAAAAAGGCACATTCTCCATAGCAATGACTGTGAAAAATATGCCTTTTCTTTTATATTTAAGTAGAATTTTTTTGTTTCCTTATTATTCTTCTAATACTACCTTCAGTTAAAAAATACTGTTCAGATAAAATTTTAACGGACATTCCAGATGAATACTTATTAAAAATTTCTTTATCTCTTACACTAAGGTATCTTTTAGTCTCAGTATTTTCTCCCCATGATTTTTTATTTTCATTTTTTCTTGGTATATAGATATATCCACCATCTGTATATTTTTGAATTAGTTCAATTATATTATATGGCAGTATATTTTGTGCTTTTTCATATTTCATAATTTCTTCGCTCCACTCTACATTTAATATCTAAATGAGAATGCAAAGACCTATTATAATATGAAAAACTTAATGTTGATATATTGGCTCCAGGCAAAAGTTTTTCACATATTATAATCTTTGCATGGAGCTAACTACTATTACTAAAAACATAATGAATTCACTTCCTTTTCATTCTATAATATTATATCACAATAACTTGTGTCAATTTTGACGCTTTGAGCCTCAAATGTAATTCGTATTCCTAAATCATCAGAAAATACTTCATTATAATTTAACTCAACTTACTAAAAACATAATCAATATCTCTGGTTATTTTACTATCTATAAATCCATTATCCATCATACTCTTTAGTATTTCCATAGCCTTTTTGTGGCATAATCCCTCTCTATATGGTCTTTCCTCCGTAAGTGCCTGATAGATATCAAGACAAGTCATAAGGCGTGAATTAAAATCTAATTCTTTTTCTGTCATACCACGAGGATATCCTTTTCCATTTAACTTTTCATGATGATTTGAAGCCCATTCAGTAATATCCTCAAATCCTTTTATTTCTTGAAGGGCTAATCTGGTATACTCCGGATGTTTCATTATAATTTTAAATTCCTCATCAGAAAGTTTATCAGGCTTGTCTAATACATCATTAGGCACTGCTAGTTTACCAATATCATGAAGATCGGCTGCAATAATTAACTTCATCTTTTCTTCCTTCTCTAAATTATAAAAATCTGACATAATAGCAACCTTTTCTGATAAGCCTTGAGAATGTCTTTGGGTATAGCTAGATTTAGAGTCAATAATTTTTGACAACACATTAGTTATACTATGAATTTCTTCAAAAGATAACTCTAAGCTATGCTTTGGAATTTCTTTTTTTAACGCTATACTAATAAAACTTTTTTCTAAGTTCTCCCAAAACTCCCCATCCCCAGCAACTTTTAAAAATGCCTTAACAATTCTTGAAGGAAATGATACATTTTCTTGATTTCTTACAAATTCACAAACTTTATTTTGCATATCGTGATTATTATTCTGTAAATCAAAAGTTTTTTCTAAAGCATCTGCAATTGCTATAATTTGCGACATTAATGGAATCTCTTCTCCCTTTAAGTTAAAGAATCCTGTACCATCATACCTTTCATGATGATACTTAATTATGTTTTTCACATTAGTAAGCAATGGATAATTTTTAATATTTCTTTCGCCAATTGTACAATGTTCTTTTACACCTTCTAATAATGCTGCATTTTTTAATTCTTTTGTAGCCAATTTTTCATGCAGGCTATATTCACTTAATCCATTGTCATGAAGCATTGCAAGTGCAGCTACATCGTGTAGCTCTTCAGAACTTAGCCCCATTTCCTTAGCGATACTAATTGAAATATATGCAGTTCTTTTTCCATGATTAGATGGCATCCCGAGAATATCCATCTCCACAAAGTCTAAAGCAAATGAAACAGCCATTAAAAACTCATTTAACCTAAATAACATAATTCTCCTCCTTATTACACTAACTTTATCTTTCGTATAAAAATATTTTATACTATTTCCGGTACTTTTACCACAAAATTAGTACCTTTACCAATTATGATATCTATTGTTATATTTTTGTCCCAGTTTCACTATATTTTTAAAAAATATAAGACTACCTCTATAAGTATGCATTAAACACCTTATACAAGTAGTCTTATAGTATATATAGCATTTTTTATTTCTAATGTGCTGTACGTAGTTATGAATTTCTATTTTCCTAATAATTCATCAACTAGTGCCCTATTGTTTTCTACGCAATGCCCACAGCCAGTTCCAACTTCAGTTTTTTCTTGAACTTCTTCAAATGATTTTGCGCCATTAGCAATAGCATTCTTTATGTCTTTTACTTTAACATTTTTACATCCGCATATTACTTTATCATCATCCATTATATTGCCTCCTTAGTTATTATTAGCTTAAATATAAAGCTTTTTACACAGAATAGTTTTAACACTTTTATTTTTATTATGTATACTAATATTGAAATTCAAAGCATACGTAACCCAAAATTCAATATTAATATTTTTGGTGTAAAAGCTTTGATTAATAAAATTTCACAAATTCAGCAGGAGGCTTTCTATATCCTCTAATTTTATTACTACTCTTGTCCATCTTCCCCATAGTAATCATTAAAACTGGGACTTCATTCTCTGGTATATTTAATAACTTACCAATCTTCTCCTTTTCAAAATATATCATTGGGCATGTATCCCAGCCTTTATTTTTAGCTAATAACATAAATAGCATTGCTGACAATGATCCATTTCTTATAGCTTCATCATGCTTAAATTCTTCTCCCCAGCCTTCATAAAGACTATTAATAGTATTAAGCATGATTTCATAATCAGTTTTATCAATCATTCCAAGCATCATTGAGCCTTCATAAATTTTATCTGCTGATAAGTATGCGTTTTTATCTCCTGTAACAATTATAGTTGCCGAAGCAGTTTTTATTTTGTACTGTTTAAATGATGCATCATAAACTTTCTCCATAAGTTCTTTATCTTCTACAACATAATACTTAGCATGTTGCAAATTAAAAGCAGAAGGTGCAAGTGAAAGTTCTCTAAATATGTCATTAAAATCTTCTCTAGGTATTTTAATATTTTCAATAAATTTATTGGCTGATCTTCTTTCTCTTACAATTTTTAAAAAATCATTCATTATTAATCCCTCTTTTTATTCTTATTTTCTCTATAAAGTTCAACCAATCTCCCTCTGAAGATTAGTTGAACTTATACCATTCTTAATTTTCTTTCTTCATTTCTAAAATTAAAATATGAGATGTCTCTTTAGCTTTAATTAAAATATCTTCCTCAACTATTTCCATTCCATCTCTATTATTTAATTCAATGTCATTTATTATAGCGCCACCTTCTATTTGAACCAAATAAGCCTGTCTTCCTTCATTAACTTGAAAATTAATTTCTTTTCCTTTATCAAGTTCTAAAGAATAGACATTTATATCTTGATTTATTTTTATTGGTGCATTTCCATTTCTACTTGAAACCATATGAAGCCATTTATTTTGTCTATCGCTCCAGTCAAATCTATAATCTCCATAATTAGGCTTATAATCTTCCTTATCTGGGAATATCCATATCTGTAAAAATCTCAACTCATCTTTTCCTAAATTATGCTCACTATGATATACTCCTGTACCAGCACTCATATATTGAACATGAGCACGGGTTATTGCATTCTTATTTCCCATGCTGTCTCCATGTGTAAGCTCACCGTTAACTACATATGATATTATTTCCATATTTCTATGTGGATGAGTATCGAATCCAGTGTTAGGTTCAACTAAATCATCATTTATAACCCTTAGAACTCCAAACTTTATATTATGTGGATTATAGTATTCTGCAAATGAAAAATGAAATTTGCTTCTTAACCATCCTAAATTACTACTTCCCATATTTCCGCTATCAATTCTTCTTAACATTTTTTATCCTCCTCTATTTTATCTAACTCTATCAAATTTCAAATCATATTCACAAAATTTACTTTATCAATAAGTAATAGATATGAGAGAATATTTAAAAAGTATTACTAACAAACTCGAAGAGTTTTATCTAATACTCCTACTTCCTCACTCTTGTCTTTTAACTCTATTATAGAATATAACTAACAATTCAATACTAATTAGTTAATTACTAATTAGTACTATTTATTTAAAAATTAAGGTGTAAGTTTACTTTATACACCTGATAATTTCTTTAACATATTTATTAGATTCTTCTTCTCTTCAACACTCAAAGCACTAAAAATTTCACTTAAATTATCTACATGCTTAGGAAAGAGTTCGCTCATAAGCTTTCTTCCTTTTTCAGATATGCTTATTAAGCTCGCACGTCTATCCTTAGGATCAGGACGTCTTTCGATTAAATTATCCTTAGCTAAGTTATCTATAACAACAGTCATATTGCCACCGGTTGAAAGAGTTTTTTCTAATATTTCGCTGACTCTTAAATCACCCTTATGATACAGTACTTCAAGTACTCCAAATTGTGAATAAGTTAATCCTCCCTCTTTGATAATTCTAAGTTCTCTTTTGTTAACACTTTGCATACATCGACTTAATGCTATAATAGCTTTTAAATTTAAATCATTTAGTTCTCCATAAGTTATTTTCTTCTTATTCATGAATATAATATTATTACTAATTAGTAATAATGTCAAGAGTAATATATATTTCGATTAGATTTGTACATCATGACCTTAATTGAGCTCTTAGATTACTAGAGTTTTAAATACAAATTTATTATTGCAACACATATAATAAATAAAAAAATAAATAAAGCCATATTGGTTTTATGCAATACGGCTATCTAGTAACAATATTGTGTTTATGTAATAGTAATCCGCACTTCAATAATTATATCATTACACTTCATGAAGACATTTATTAGTAGGACTTTCTATCCAGATTCCCTCATAATTGTATCTTGAACCATGACAAGGACAGTCCCAAGTCAAATCATCAGCATTCCATTTAAGTTCGCAGCCTAAATGAGCACACTTTGTTGACACTGTATATACTTTGCCTTCATTATCCTTATAGACACCAGCCTTTTGACCTTTATATTCTATAATGCCTCCATGACCATTTTCAATACTATTTAAGGTCTCCTCTGGAATATTTATCCTCTCTGCAATAAAATTTTTTGCGGTTATAACAAGATCCTTTGCAGCATTTTTCATAGATGCTGACATGTCAAATCTTCTTGGTGAGAATATTTCAGAGAAGTCATTTTCTTTTTCAAGAATCATATCACTTATTATCATTGCTGCAACCATTGAAGTTGTCATTCCCCATTTTTTAAATCCTGTTTCAACATAAATATTAGGAGTTTTAGATGAGTAATGACCTATGTAAGGTATATTGTCTAATGTTATACAATCTTGAGTTGACCAATGATATTTCTCTGTTGCATTTGGATAAAATTCTTTTGCAACCTTTCTTAATTCTTCGTATGCCCCACCTTCTTCATTTTCACCGGTTCTTCGAGCCGCACCATCAAGTATTAATAGATTCTTATAATTTCTAAATGAATATGTATTTTGATCAATACCTTTATACATTCCATTAACATCTTGCGCATTTTCTAAAGCTATAGCATATGCTCTTTCTTGATGCATTCTCATAAAATAGTAGCCTGGAGTATTCAAAAATGGGTAATGCGATGCTACCACTATTTTATTTGCTTTAATTTTCATATCATTCTTTGTAACTACAGTATTATCTTCAGTAATATCAAGAGCTACTGTATTTTCATAAATAGTTAATTGTTCTGAAATTGGTCTTAAGAATTTTAGTGGATGAAACTGTGCTTGATTCTTAAATTTCAATGCCTTTTTAACGTCTATCGGAATATTTACCTCATCTACAAGTTCTGCATCAATCCCTAATCTTTTCGCTGCATTATATTCATCTTCAAGATCTTTAATGTTATCGGAAGTATACAAGTATGCATCTTTATGCTCAAAATCACAATCAATTTTTTCTGCATCAATTATTTCCTTGTATCTCCTTATAGCAAACTCATTAGCTCTTGCATATTGACTGGCGCCATCTTCACCAAATTCTTTAATTAATTTATCGTAAATTAATTCATGCTGAGATGTTATTTTAGCAGTTGTATTTTTAGTAACTCCTCCTGCTATACTTCTAGCATCAATTACAACAACATCTCTCCCGCTTTTATTCAGCATATATGCTGTGAGCAGTCCTGCCATTCCAGCACCTATTACAAGAATGTCACATTGAATGTCTTGATTTAAAGTTTCTCTTTTTCTAAAATTAACCTCGGAACTCCATACACTTTCCATGTAAATCACCTCATGCTTAGTATTCCATTTTTTTAGATACTATACACGAATTTCTATTAGTTCCTACAAATAATCTAAAAACCTCAGAATTGCGAAAAAGGAAGCATCAAACCTTCTGAATCGGCCTTTTCATAATTTATATCAACAAGTTGAAACATGTTAACATATTTCACTCTAATATAATAAAAGGCTTCTAACATAACAATAAGTATCATGCTAAAAGTCTTACCGCAAATAATTTGTTATTCTAACTCCCCAGCCCTTTTGAATATTTTTAGTAATCGCAAATAATGATTAGCCTCACGCAAAATATGGTCACCTAATAATGGTACTATTATGGATTTAATTTTACACTCTAATAATCCTACTGTACCTTGCTCTTTAAATTTACCTATTGCTAAAGTCGCTTTATAACTATCATCTGTAACTTTAGAAAGTGGAACTGATTGGTTCATAGCTTCCCTTGCTTCCATTGTTAACTTATCAAATTCACGTCCAAAGTTATTTGACATATTTATTAATTCATCTTCTGTTGGATCAATAAGTCCGCGAAGGAATTTTGCGTGTTCAGCCATAATTCTATTCCAGAAATATTCCTGCTCATAAGCTTCTCTCTCTAAATCAATATTTTCACGCTCTTGAAGCCTTTTAACTAATGTAAAATATAATTTTGCTTCCCTCATAATGTGATCAATAAGCAAAGGATAATTTACTGTGAATACTTTACAAGATAATACATCTGATAGTAGTCTGGATTTATATCTTATTAAACCTGCAGTCAATTCCAATGCTCTATTATTAATAGCTGCTACTTTTCTTTCAAGTTCTTCGTGACTATGCCTACTGAAAGAATCACCCATTAATTCTTCCTCTAATTTAGTAAGATTAGTGGCAATTTTTACTCCTGTATAATATGCTGATGCCTTTTCAGCATCAAGAGTATACGGTGTTATAGCTTCGCCAGCTTCTAATAAGTCTCTGCTTACAACACCATCAGAAATTGAAATAACATCAAATAAAAGATTGTCAAAAGCCAACCTAAAAGCATCTGCCTCATCTATATAGTTTTTATCCTTTGGAGTGAAACCTGCCTCTAAAAAGAAAGAATGTTCCTTCATAGTTCTTGTAAAATATAGATGCAACTCCAAAGATTGTCGTATATAATTACCAGTTGATAACACTTTAATTTCTCCCGTACAATAATTCAATATCAACTATATTATATTAGTTTCCCTCATTAACTGTTACTTTTTATAACACTTTTTGATTTAAAACCGTTTGTACATAATGAATTTATCTATAACCAATTAGAAGATGGTTTTAATAAAATATGCATAAAAATATATTGAAGAGTGGTCTTTATAAAATAAATAGAGCTATGATAACTATCCATAACTCTATTAAAAACTTCTCTTAATTATGTTTTACATTAATTGTTGCTTAATTTAATATTAAGCTCTTTTCTTAATTTCTTCTTCGCTTTCCTCATCTACCAAATCATCTTTCTTATTTAATACTATATCACATGATTGACCGAAGTATGCAAGCTTTACCCCAAAAAGATAAATCAGTAATCCCATAAGAGCTAAGTATAAAACAATATATATCGGTCCTAAAAACGCTGCTGGAACTGAATTATACAAAGTTAATGTTCCAAAGAACATGAAGATTGCGCCAGCTACCCATTTTATATATATATCTGGTACATGCTTACACATCCATGCCCCACCTAAAATCCCTATACCATCTGCAATAAGCATTCCTACTGTGGTTCCCATTAAGATAAAAAGTGGCTGTTTATTTTCTGCCGCTATAGTTATTGTCATAAGCTGAGTCTTATCTCCCATTTCTGCTAAGAAAAATGCAATGGCTACTGTAACAATAGGACCAAATTTTACTTTCTTGTTTTCTTCATCATCTAATTTATCTCCACGTATCGTCCAAATACCAAAGGCTAGAAAAGATACTGCTGCTATAATTTTTACTAAATCCATAGGAATTACAGAGCTTAAGTAACTTCCAACTGCAACTGCTAATGCATGATTTAAAATAGTTGCAATTAGTACTCCAAGTAATACTTGTTTAGCTTTGTATTTACTTACCATTGCCATTGCCAGAAGCTGCGTCTTATCGCCCATTTCTGCAACTACCACTAATAATAATGCCTTAATAAATGATGCCATTTTAATACCTCCAAATTATATTATTTATTAAACCGAACTCTCCCCATTTGTGTACTTTTTCATCAATTCAAACTTGTTTTAGTTTAGTTTTTAAATTCCTAGCTAAACTTGTCCAAAAGTATATTCCCAGCCATAAAGATCAAATATACTAATTATTAAAGAACAAAATCGCAGGCGACTGTGGAGCCGGAGATTTTTTCACGCATCTGCCTTTTCGAACGCATGTGAGAAAAATCTGCACATCAGAAATGGCAGCTCTGCTGCATATAAGAACATTTTATGCAGGCGAATAAGATTTCTTTTTTATTCTTTTTAAAATACAAAAACTAGTCAATAAACCTTTTTTTTAATTATCCACAGATTTTATTGTAATATAAATTCCTAAAGAATAAAAAAATAAAGACCTTCAGCACAATAACGTATCCTGATATAAGAATTTTAATGAGCTAGATCAAAACTCTTATATCAAAACACAAATATTGCGCTAAAAGTCTCACTTAACTAAGATTAGTTACGATAAAGCCAGACCTAAGGTCAGTATGTTGACTTCATCACCTTTTTTAAGGCAGCTACTCCCTCTTAACTTTAAATCAAATTTTCATTAAACTAATTTTATAGCAAGTTCCATTGACTGTCAATAAATCCATAAATTTATCTATTTCTACACTGCTAGGATTTAAGGCTATAATCTTCCACCTATAAAATAATCTTGTTATCTAATACTACTAATTTCCTGTTGTACTTGTCCATATTATTTAAAGAAAGGGCAGAACTCTCTTCAATATTACAGTGTTCTTTCAAATGCTATTCTTTTATTTCCATCTTCTAAATAGATTACTCCACAGTATTGGAATTTGTTTTTCTTAAGCAACCTTTGCATAGATATATTCTCTTCATGTGTATCTATTTTTATGCTATGTACCCCTTTACTTAAACAAAGCTCTTCCACATTTTTAATAATTTTAGATGATAAGCCTAATCCTTTATAAGTATTATCTACAGCTATTCTATGAATAACTGCATATTGGCTATTAGTAATCCATTCACCTTCATAAATAGAATCATATGTTTTTTCTCCATCAAAAGAAACTGCTGCTGTAGCAACAATATTATTGTCTTTTAATAAAATATAGCTATGTTTATTAGCAATATCATTTCTTATTGTTTCAGGATTAGGATAATTATTCTGCCATTGATCAATTCCTTGTTCTTTAAAGTAAGCTTGTGCTTGCTTAATAATGTTCATTATATCATTTATATCTGTTTCAAGTGCTTTTCTAAATTCCATTTCTATTCTCCTCATACAACAAAATTCATTTGTATTCAATAAACACAAAAATACATACTAAAATTAAGTTTTTTCTCTTCATCAAAATCCTTAAAGCTCACCTAAATTTAAAATCTTTAAACTTTCAATTATCATTAGTGTATCCCAATTCACTTGAAAGCTCAATTATATTTTCATATAAACTTGCTAAAGTATTCACTATTCTTTTGTAATACTCACCATCATGAAATCGTACGATAAAAAATAAGCGTAAATACTACCCAAAATCATTTAGTAATATTTGCATTTAGATAATACAAAATCATATTAAATTATTGCTCATTTAGCACCTATTTAATTTATTTGTTTGACTTTATTTTGAATTTTAAAATATTATCTCAACTTAAAATATTTGTGTAAATTAAAAAAACTATAGAATAATTCTTTGAATTCCGCCTTCTTACTACCTAGGTTTAAATCCGTAATTTTTGTAAAGTTACAACCTTTATAGTATAGTGCTTTTACTATTTGATGAAGAGGTGAATTTTCCAAGTAATTACTTATTGGATATCTATTAACACCACTTTTAAGGGTTATATATTCAAAATCAATATATGGATGATAAAACAAACTAGCGAGTGTAGTTTCATCTAAATTGTTTATTCTATCAATCATTTTATTGATACCATATTTTCCCTCTACATAGCCTAACGGTGTAGGTATATACAAAGTTCTATAATTTCTAGGGCTTTTAACTATTCTCTCTCCCCATATACCTACAAATGGTTCATAAATAATATTAAAATATTCTTCAAATATGCTTTGTTGAAATGCAGTAGCCGCATAATGAGGTGTCTCAAAAAACTTAACAGGTAAGTCTAATCTCTTTGCAGTATTAATAGCCGCTTCAACTCTTCTTATACTCTTTTCATCATTATTTCTTCCTTCATTAAACTCGGTACCAATTGCGCCTACTTCATCACAATACTGGTGAGTATAGCCGTGTAGACTAATTATTCCATTTCTATTTAATAAATACTCCATTGTAAATAGAAAGTTAGCATTAGGCATACTATAATCTTTTGATATATCATTATCAATTCCATTTTGAGGATCAAAGAACCTTGGTATCCATGCTATATGGAATGGTATACCAGCTAAAAACATGTAATCTGCAACTACTCTAAGCTTTTCTAGGTTATCAGAATCTAAATATTCACCGCCTGCTGTTATATCTTCAAATCGAATTAAAGCAGCTCTTCGACAAACAGCTCTGCAACTCTTATAATTGCTTTTATCTCAGTAAAGTGAAATAGTACTCCTTCTATAATCCCACTTAGATCTTATGCTTAATATTCTGCACATATCAAATAACGATATGTACAATACATTATCAATTATAGTAAATTTATAATCATCAATGCAATAATCTATACATATAGTTGACTTCTCTTTAAACATTACATTTATTTTACTTCCTTTAATATTAATTTTGCCTCCTATTTTTTTAATAAACCCCAACATAGGTATAAAATAGCAATTAATATTTTTATATAGGACTATTAAAATTTATTGACTTACCTTCAAAATTTATCTTCAAATCATCTTCAACTAAAAACATTTTTTTATCATAAAATATTTTTTTCACTTATTACAATATTACTCCATAAATATAAAGTGTGTTTACAAACTTATAATGCCACTTATACAATCTTTTAAAGATAATATAAAGAGAATATTTTTTTTCTACCTTCACATAATAAATTTGACATAAGATTAATGAAAGGGGTTCTTAAATTGAAGAAGTTTATTTCAATATTTTCTATTTTGTTATTTCTGTCATTTAGTATTACTACTACTACAGTAGCTGATATAAATCAACCACGAACTTTTAAAGAAGGATTTTATGGCATACGAGATTTAGGTCTTATGGAAAATGTTTCTTACAGCGTTCAGAATTTATCTGAATATAAGGGCTTTATGGTTGTATTTGATTCTGAACAGAAAATACAGCAAGCTATTTCCTTAGATCCACGCTCTCAAAAGTTTCCACTTAAACCCATTAGAAATAGTGATAGAATTGTAATATTGGGTCAAGGAGCGTTAACTTTTTCTTAAAAAAATCCGTTTCTCAATTATCATTTGTAATTAAGAGTATATTTTCTTTAAATACTGTACATAATTAAAATGCAATTTCATATAACAAAAAAGAGATAGCTTTATTATTATCTACCTAGTTTAAATGCTATCTCTATTTCTATTTATTTTTTAGTTCAAATTACTATATCCTATACAATTACTTCTTATATGTATTATTAGAAATGAAAACCCTCCAATTTCCTAATATCTCCGTCTATAATTCTAAAGCATTCATATTATTTTTCAATATAATTATATAAAGATTAATGCCTACACCCCTAAAACATTACATATAGTTCTATTTCTCAATTTATATTTTATATGAATTTATGAGATTCAAGTATTGAATTTTCAATATTTCTAGCTATTGGCAATTTAATAAAAAACGTAGTTCCTATACCTAATTCTGTTTCAAACCATATTTGCCCCTTATGAATATTAGTAATAGTATGATATGCCATAAATAATCCTAACCCAGTACCACCACTTCTTCTAAAAGAAAATGGTTCAAATAAAGTTTCACTTAAATCTTCTGGTATTCCTCCTGCTGTATCTTTGATTTTAATTATCATGAAATCCTCATCTTTTTCTGTTAAAATCTTAATTTCTCCACCTTCATCCATTGCTTGTACTGCGTTATTTATAATATTTTCAATTGCTCTCTTTAGAAGCTTTTCAGACATATTTATGTGTTCATCTAAATTACTTTTAAGTGATAATTTAATTTTTTTATGTTCACAAATAGGATCAAAGTAGCCTATAATATTTTCTATTATATGCATAACTTTCTGAGGTATAAGTTTTTCTGGTTTAAATATACTCAAAAGTTCAATAATCATATCATTCATCTCATCAGCTTGTGTTATTATTCTGCTTAAATAGTTATCAATCCTATCTTTATCAGAAGTTATCATTCCTAATTGTCCTAAACCTCTAATTACTGACAATGGGTTTTTAAGATCATGAACAGCTGTTGCAATTAATTCACTTGTCGCTTGTAAATTTATATACTGTGCTGGGGACTTATCGTTACTATTATTTATGTACATAACTGTTGATTCAATTGAATTTACACAGGCTATTAGTATATGAAGTCTTTCTGGTCTTGCATATTTAACTGGTACACTTATATCCATTGCACCAATAATTTTATTATCATACTTTATAGGAACACCAATACATGCACATCCACCATAAGCAATACCATAATGTTCTACTCCATAAACAAGAACTGGTTCTCCTATTGCCAATGCTGTACCTGCACCATTATTTCCTATATTCTCTTCTGACCAACTTGCTCCAATGCATAGCCCTGCCTTTCTACCTCCCAGCTCTTCCGGAGTACCTCTATAATCAATAATCCACCCATCTTTATCTGATAAAGCTACAATATGAGGTATTCCAGTCAGGCTCATGGATAAAGAATCCATATATAATTTTGAAACCTCAATAAGTTGTGAGTTTTCTTTTATCCTTTTATTTAAATCTTTATCTGATAAAAACTTAAATTTTATTTTTTCAGGCTTTATTCCTAATTCACTGCATCGTTTCCATGATTCTAATGTAATCTTTCTTGCAGTAGGATTACTATTTACAATTGATATAAAACTCTCCCACTCCTCTAAGCTATCATTTGTTTCTCGTAGACATTCCATTCCTACACCACCCTAATATTTGTTTTTGAATTTTAAATAACTATATTATAGTATTCGATATTTGGTCTAATATTCCTCTTTTTCCACCTTTATACCAAATATTATAATTTTTAATTGTATATAATTTATCTAAAAAATAACTGAATATGTCTTTTCATTGATATTAAAGTAAATATGCATCTAAATTATTAACTACATTTTTTAATTAAGAGTAACTTGAAATATTATGGGAATATATATTTAATAGAGATAAAATCCTATTGACATTGATTTATTAAAATGTTAATCTAGTTTTATTCAATTAAATTATACTATATATTATTTTAATCAATTTTAATACGGAGGTTTATTATGGGTTTAATAGGTCTAACTAAAGGTACAGATTTAGAAGAAAAAATTAATGAAATGTGGAAGGCAGAAGCAATAGGTGCTGCAACTTATCAAGCTTTTGCAATAGTTGCTCAAGAAAAGGGTCTATCTGAATTAGCAGATGAACTAAAAAAGATTTCTGCTGATGAAGCTCGTCATGGTGGATTATATGCAGCGCTAAATGGTCATACAAATGAAAATTTACGTGATGCTTTGAGTTCAATGTCTATTGGTGAAATCTCTGCAGGAGAAAAAATAAAAGAATTATCTAAAATTCTTGATAAATTAGGTCTTATAGAAGCAGCTCAAGCTGTACATACTGCTGGCGAAGATGAGTGTAGACATGGTGAAATTTTAAAAGAGCTAGTTAAAAAATATTTATAGTGGATGAAATAATATAAATTAGACTTTTCGTTCATGACTATCTAACATTCTTAAAAAATATTTCAAAAATCTTATTTTCATTATTAATATCTATGATTATAGTCTTATATAGTTTTCGCACTGAAAATTTAAAATTTTAATTTAATTCTTATTGTTTTTATTAAGTCACTTTAATCCTTCTAAAGTCTAACTACAAGCATAGTTATAAATTTTCTTCCATATGTACAGGTTCGAATAAATTTTATAAATAAAGAAAGCCTATGAGTATATAGTTAAATTAAAACATATGGAGGATTAAAATGAATGTATTAAAAAAGCTTAAGTTATTTATTATAATTGTTTTATTATTATCAAATATAATTCCAAATAATACATATGCTTTACAAAACGGCAACAATCAACCTCAGCTTAAGGTAGCTGTATTTATAAATAATTTCGAAGACTTATTTCTTTATGAAGTAAAGAAAAATTTAGAAGATATCCAAACTGAAAATGCAGGTAAAGTTCAATTTACTTTTTTTGATGCAAAAGAAAATCAAAGTATTCAAAATGAGAGTATTGAAAATGCACTTAATCAAGACTTTAACCTTTTTGTAATACGTCCTGTTAGTAAAAACCTAAGCGATATCGAAGGTACTTTTAATAAAATACAACAAAAGAATATTCCATTAATTATCCTATACGAAAAAACTCCATCGATAGTAAACTTACTTAGACCTTACCGCAACAGATCTATTATCATTAATACAGATCTTGCTCAATCTGGTACTCTTGAAGGTAAAATTCTAGCCAATGCTTGGAATTCAACTAAAGGGGTTTTAGATAAAAATAAAGATAATATAATGCAATATGTTCTTATAAAAGGTCCATCTGATAGCAATATAACAGCTATAAGAAACAAATATTCAATTCAGGCAATAAATGAATCTGGAATAAAGACTCAGGAAATTTCATCGGTTACGTGTGATTTTCTAGAAGAATGCGCAAGAACTTCTGTGGAATCACTATTTTTAAATTATAGTAATAAAATTGAAGCAATAATTGCTAATAGTGATTCCATGGCAATAGGTGCTGTTAAAGGACTTCAAAAATATGGATACAATAAAGGTGATCCCTCTAAGTATATTCCAGTTGTTGGAGTTGATGCCTTGCCAGAGGCACAAGAACTAATTGCAAAAGGATTTATGACAGGTACTGTTAAGCAAGATCCACGCGAACATGCAAATGCAATTTATTCTATAGGAATGAATTTAGTTTCTGGTGCTCCTCCTCTCAGCGGTACTAATTATAAATTTGATGAAACTGGAGTCGCAATTGAGCTGCCTTATTCTGAATATGTTAAATAATAATAACTTCCTTAATTACAAACATATAAATCTTTATCATTTATCTATATACTGGAATATTATAAAATAATATTTTTATAAGTCCCTAATCTTTAGGGGCTTATTTTTCGATTACTTTTACCAATTCATAATATTCTATCCCACCAATTAAAAATAACTTTTAGTAATGTCTTTGATTCTAATAAGTTATCCTTTTGTTCCTTTGAATTCAATTAATGATTCCTCCTAACTGTTGTTACATTAAATTCTACACTTATAACTAATTACCTCATCTAATATAAACGACTCACTATTTCATTTCAATAAGAAAATATTAAACTAATTTCTCAAAGTAAATGATATTTGAGTAACTTTTCCACATTCAGTAAATCCAACATTCTTGTATGCTTTATTAGAAGCTGGATTTCTTAAATCTGTGTAAAGAACAGGAGTTTTATGTTCACTAAGAATAATTTTGCATAATTCAGATACAATCTTTGCTCCAAATCCCTTACCTCTCATATTTGGTATGGTATATACCCCATTAATTCTAACATTTCGCTGTGAACGATGAGCGATATTTGCCATAGAAATTATTTTGCTATCACATTCCCAAATATATAAGTTCTTACTTTCAATATACATTTTTGCAGTTTCTAACTGCTCTTCTGATGTAGTTTCTTTCCCAAAGCAATCATAAACAAATCCAGATAAAAATTCTGAAATAATATTAATATCATTTATCGTAGCTTGTCTAAGCTGTCCATTAATCTGTTTTGCTTCAATTACAGATGAACACTGAAACGACTCCATTTGCAAAGAAACAGAATAATTTTTATGCTTAACTTTAGAATAATGTTCAGCTAACAAGATTGCTATATCTGGTTTAGCTACAAACGTCAGTATATCCACATCTTTATATAATTCTGCGAAATCATCTTTTAATTCCTTAATATCATCATTTGTGATATTATTTTCTGTCCATATCCAAGCTGGATGTTTAAGCGCTGACTGTCCAATTATTATACTTCTATTCTTATTTGTAAACAAATATGGAGATTCACTTTCTCTTACTAAATGTAGTAAATTAAACCGAACTTCGTCATCAGTAAATGGTTTAGAATCCAATATACTATCATTTCCTTGAAATCTAATTAACACTAATATCCCCCCCATAAAATTCTTATAAATTACTGCCTAATTTTAATTATTGATAATATATATATTACGTATAATATTTTTTTAGTTTGATACTATCTGCTAATTAGCAAATCAATATAGACACCGATAAAATTTTACTAGTACACGCTGGCTTGTAACTCATTAATAAACTTATCTAAAAAGATATTGACTTTATTTTTGTCGGATTGAGTTCCGTATAGATTAACGCTAAGTGTTGCCACATTGTTAAATGTTGATATAGCTAACTGAAAGTATGGATCATATTTGATTGATCCTGTCATATAAGCTTCAATAATATTAGTCTCACCAAATGTAAGCTGTTTTTCATCAATTATACCTATATTAGTAAAAGCAATTGGTGGATTCACAAATTTTTTCTCAACTATTCCTCTTGCAATTTTGTAAGGAAAAATATCAAAAACTTTTTCTAGCATAGCTATACTTTTAATACAAGCTATATTAGATTTCTGTTTATTCATTTCTTTTTTTACTTTATAAAGTGTTTCTTCAAAAGTTTTACCAGTCTCATTACCTATATTACAGATAAGGTTTGTACATAAATTACAGAAGCATTCTCCTCTGTGATTTGGAAGATATTTTCTTAAATCTACAGTACACGGTATAGTCACACATCTTCCAAACAATTCAAACAAAACTCGTATATAGGCAGTAAGCATAATATCATTTATTGTAGCATCGTGCTCTTTAGCATAAACTTTAAGCATACTAAATTTTTCTTTATTAATAGTGCGAATTTCAATAAATGGATTGCTGAGATCTCCCTCTAACTCAAATTTCACATCATCATATGTAAATATATCAACTTTACTAAACATTATTTTTGCTTTCTCCGTAATTGATACATTCTTAAGTATTTGTTTAATTTTACGATTTTTTCTTGGTATAACTTGATAGTCTTGATTATTTTCTATATTTGAATAAATATTACTAAGCATATATAGATATTCTTTAAATCCTGCGGCATCACACAACATATGACTCATTAATATACATAATGTATCTTTTTCTTCCACTCTAATTAATTTTATATTTAATTGCGGGCCATTAAATGCATCTATTTGTTGATAAAGATACTGTTTGACACATTCTTCGTTTCCATTTCGTATTTCTACAAATTCAATTATGTCACTTGCAGTATATCCTGCTTCTTCCCAATAAGGCTGTCTTTTGGATTCATTATATCTACATCTAATCAAAGGAAAAAAATTAATAGACATATCAATAGTCTTGCTCAATTTATCTAAATCAAGTTTTCCAGAAAATTCTGCTATAAAATGGAGAGTATGATCATTAATCCTTTTAACTTTAAAAAGGTATTGCAAAATATCCCATGCTTCTGCTTTATAATTTTTATAATAACTATTTAGCATTTTACACCTCTATCATAAAATATGCTCCAGTATTATTTTACCATTTATATATAATTATAACATGCTTGCTCATTTATATATCATCTAATTTTTACTGTATTTTTATTTTATAATATTAGAATAAATTTTATATTTATACCAAACCTAATGAAGAGTATTATGATTTAAAACAGTTACATGAGTTGGAGGATTATTTAATGAAGACATTTCTAAAAACAATAGTATTTATTCAAATTGTGTTAATTATACTCATACTAATAAATATAGCTCATGTTAATACATTTGCTAGCTCAAGTATAGATGTTAGCAATGGCAAAGTAGCTAATGTTGCAGTATTACTATATAGTTTTGATGATCCCTATATGTTAGAAATTAAAAAGAGTTTAGAGGACATTGAAAATCAATATAAAGATAAAATTCACTTTACTTTTTATGATGGAAAAAATAATATGGCTATACAAAATGAAACAATAGATTCTCTTCGTAAGAGTAATATTGATTTATTTATATTAAAGCTAGTTGATACAAAAGAAGAAAACATAAAAAATATCATGCTTAATCTAAAAAATGTTCCAATTATTTTTATGGAAGTTACTCCAGAAGTTGTATCAAAAGTTTCCAAACTTTATAGCAAAGCTGTTTTTCTGTATTCAACTTCAAGCCATGAAGGTGTTTTGCAAGGTAAAATTCTTGTAGATAAATGGAATACTGATAAGAAATTTTTAGACAAGAACAATGATAATATTTTGCAATACATTTTGCTAAAAGGTGAAGCTAGTAACCCATACGCTATTGAAAGAACAAATGATGCTATTTCAACAATTAATGGAGCCGGAATACAAACAGAACAGCTTGCTCTAGTAAATGCCAATTGGTTTAGAGAATTAGCTAAAACTTCAGTTGATAATCTATTTCTCAAATATGATGGTGGAATTGAAGCAATAATTGCTAATAATGATGCAATGGCTTTAGGCTCTATTGAGGCACTACAAAAATATGGATATAACAAAGGTGATAAAAACAAGAATATAGCCGTTGTTGGAATTGATGGTCTAGAAGAAGCCAAAAATTTAATAGACAAAGGATTAATGACTGGTACCCTTATTCAAGATACAAAACTGGTATCTGAGGCATTTTATAATATTGGAATGAATTTAATTAAAAATGAAAGTCCTATAGCAAATACACCTTACAAACTAGATAATGGAGTAATTACGATTCCAGAATCTTATAAGCCATATACAGGTCCAGTTAGTAATTCCTAAGCAGTCTAAAGAATTTAAAAATAGTGAGTATACTTTATAAGTAAACTCACTATTTTCTTAACTTAAATACTTAAAGACGTTGCCTAAACAGCATTCTACAAACTACTATATATAAAACTTAACATTAGATTTAAAATTCATTTTTTCCTATCTTTTTTGCTTATAGCAACCAAAGCACATACAATAGCAGCACCTACTGCAATTAAAATAGAATTACTCATTAAAATTCTCCTTCAAACTCCTATTTATAATTGACTATAACATATTTAAAAATATATCACGATTTACTCATCGAAAGCAATGTTTTCATTAATCGTTGATTAAATTATAAATCGAATGCCATTATTTCTCTTTCACAAATATTATATAAATCTTAAGATAACATTCTTTAATGTATTCATATCAAATGGTTTAGAAATATAGTCATCCATTCCAACCTCAATACATCTTTCTCTATCTCCATTCATAGAATAAGCTGTCATAGCTATTATATTAGCATGTTCTTTTGTCTTTATTTCTTTTTCTCTAATTATTCTAGTGGTATCATATCCATTTAATTCTGGCATTTGAATATCCATGAGTATTAAATCAAATGTCTTTTCTTTTAGCTTTTCTAACGCCTGCTTCCCATCATATACATACTCATATTCATATCCCAATCTATTTAGCATTTCACAAGTTATCTTAATATTTATTTCGTTATCCTCAACTAATAATATCCTTTTATTTTTGCTTGAGACTATCTCATCATCTTCTGCATTTAAATTATCATTATTCATATCTTCTGCATAATTCAATAAAAATTCTGCTGTAAAATAAAAGGTGCTTCCTTTATTTTCAATACTTTCAAACCATATGTCCCCATTCATTAGCTTTGCAATATCTTTTGAAATAGCAAGCCCTAGCCCCGTTCCATCATATTTTTTAGTGTAAGTCATATCTTGTTGGACAAATTTTTTAAAGATATCATTTTTAAATTCTTCTTTAATCCCAATACCTGTATCTTTCACCGAAAATTCTAATGTTATCTTATTATTTGTATTATTTAATTTCCTTACCTTAAACATTATTTGACCCATTTCAGTGAATTTAATAGCATTATTAATAATATTTATAAGCACTTGATTTAATCTAATTTCATCTCCTATTAAATCAAAGTTTATATATGGATCAATATAGTAAAATACTTCTAAGTTTTTTTTACTACATGCTATAGATAATTCTTTAGTAATCCGATCTAGAGTTTTTTTCAGATTAAACGGCTTTAATGTAAGTTCAAATTTCCCTGACTCTATTTTAGAAATATCTAAGATAGTATTTAATATTCCTAGTAACAATCTTGATGAATTACTGAGCATTTCTAGATATTCTTTTTGATTATTGTTAAGTTCAGTTACCTTCAATAAGTCTATAATTCCTATTATTCCATTCATAGGAGTTCTTATCTCATGGCTAATATTTGCAAGAAATTCACTTTTAGCTTTGTTTGCTTTATCCGCTTCTTCCTTTGCTTTTTCTAGTTCCTGATAATTACTTCTTAGCTCTTCTTCTATTGCTATAAGTTCTTCATATAGAGCTGATATCTCTTCATATTTATCTCTTAACTCTTTTTCCACTTTTTTATTTTCTGTTATATCTCTAGTGATATTAGATGCTCCAATTAAATTTCCTTCAAAATCGTAAATAGGTGAAACTGTTATTGAAACATCAATTAACTGACCATTTTTCTTTCTTCTCTTAGATTCGAATCCTCTAATTTTTTCTTTATTTTTTATCTTGTTAATTATTTCATAGAAATCATTAATTTTCTCATCAGGAATTATGATAGATATATGCTTTCCAATCACTTCTTCTTTTTTGTATCCATAAATCTTTTCAGCACCTATATTCCAACTTGTTATAATTCCATCTAAAGTTTTTCCTATAATTGCATCCTCAGTATTTTCAACTAAAGAAGCAAGTCCCCTAATTTCCGCTTCATTTTTAATTCGGTTTGATATATCTCTTATTATGCTTAAAACAAATCTTTCATTATTAATTTCTATTCCTATTGACTTAACTTCTACAGGAAAACTAGTTCCATCGCTTTTAAAGTGAATAGTTTCAAACTCAATATCACCTGATTTAGCTTTTTCAAACTGCATGATTGCAAGTTCAATTCTTTCTCTATTTCTTAATTCAAATATATTCTTTGAAAGTAGTTCTTCTTCAGTATATCCATAAGTATACACTGCCTTCCTATTAACTTCCAATATATTACCTTGGCTTGAAAATAAAATTATTATGTCGTTAGCATTACGTATAGCAGCTTCATATATTTGTAAATAATTATATTTCCTTTTATTAATATTTTCATTGGTTTCACTACTCATCTATCACCCCTCCTTAAATTTCGTAAATTAAAATAACAAACGAATAAGATAGCATAAAATATAATTGTCATCCGTATAGCATAAGCAGGCTTAATAGTTCATTTAATCATTTTTTAACATTTTCTCAAGTTCCTCTTCACAAACTGGTTTACTGAAATAATATCCCTGAATTATATTACATCCTAAATTCATTAATTCATTAAGTTGCTCTTTAACTTCAACGCCTTCTGCTATAACCTTATACTTTAAACTTTTCGATAAGCTCAAAATACACTCTATTACTGCTCTGTTCTTATCGTTCTCAATATTATCGATAAAAGATTTATCTATTTTCAAAGTATTTATAGGTAAGATTGTTAAATAACTTAAAGATGAATATCCAGTTCCAAAGTCATCAATTGAAATATTTATACCTTTTTTTATTAGTTCATGTAAATCAGCAATTTTCTCATCGTCTAATTCAATTAAAGTACTTTCAGTTATTTCTATTTCAATTAAACTTAGAGGAATTTTGTTTTCTTCACAAGTTTTTATTATTTTGTCTTTAAAATCTCTTTCTTTTATTTGAACAGGTGAAACATTTATACAGATATTATTAAATTCATATTCCCTCTCTTTAAGCTCTCTAATTTTACGGCATGCTTTCTCAAATACCCAATCTCCTATGTCTACAATTATTCCAATCCTTTCAGCTATTGGTATAAATTCAGCTGGAGATACAAACCCGAGCTTTTTACTATTCCATCTCAATAACGCTTCAAATGCAACTATCTTGTTATCCAACGCATCAATTTGTGGTTGGTATACAATGGAAAATTCATTTTTCTTAATTGCATCTTTTAATTCATTTTCAATTATTATTCTTCTTGTATATAACCTACTTAAAGCTTGTTCGAAAAAGGTATATGTGTTTTTTCCATCTGTCTTAGACTTATACATTGCTAGATCTGCAAATTTTAATAGATCATTCATATTATTACTATCTCTTGGGAATATTGCTATTCCCATGCTTGTTGTAATATACAGCTGGTTTTCATTAAGTTCGAATGGATTCTTGCAATATTTTAAAATTGTATTGCACATCTCTTTAACTTTTTCTATAGAATTAATTCTTTCTATAATTACAATAAATTCATCTCCACCAACTCTGTACAACTTTCCATAGTCCTTTATACACACATGCAATAATTGTGAGAATACTTTTAACATAAGATCTCCATAGTCGTGTCCTAGGGTATCATTAATCGATTTAAAATTATCTAGGTCTATGAAAACTATAGCGCCCTCCTGACTGAGTTGAATATTTTTATCTAAGACATTCTTTATATCCATTAAAAACATATCCCTATTAGGAAGCTTTGTAAGAGAATCATGATATAAATTGTCTGAAATTCCTTTTTCTCTTTCCTTTTCTTCAGTTATATCACTCACTAACCCAAACATGCGAGCTACACCTTCATTTTTCTCTTTTATGCCATTTCCCTTAAACAATACCCACTTCAATTTATTATCTTTAGTAATAATTCTAAACTCACTTATATAGGAAGTTACTTTATCTGCTACAAAAAAGTTTAAATCAGTCAATGCACTTTCTCTATCCTTGTTTATAGCTACCTTTTCAATACAATCAATTAAACTGTTAAAATTTTTCGAGCTATAGCCCGTAATTTTTTTCCATGCATCAGAAATAAAGAAACTATCTTCCTTAATATTCCACTCCCAAACTGCTATATTAGCTTCATCTATTGCTTGTTTATATTTTTTTAATATTTCTTCATAATCCAAATCACTTTTTTCTATCTCCATAACAGATTTCTTTGCTCTCCTTAAAAATAAGTTCATTTGATTATCTTTCATGATTATAACCTTCTTTATGGTTGTTCAATTCTTTCATATACTCTACTATCAGATCATCTAAATGCTGGCTTATAGTTAATCCATTGTCTATATCTACGTCTCCATCAAGTGTACAGCAAACTTCATTCAAAATTTCTCTTACAGAATTTATATTTTGATTTAACTCTGATAATTTGATTGTTTTTTCTTTAATATTCGTTGAATCAAATTCATAAGTACTTTCTTGATTTACAATTGTCCTATTTCTTCCACTAGCTTTAGCTTTATAGAGATTCTTATCTACTTTTGATAATAAATCATAAATATTTACATCTTCATCAGAAGCTTCATACACGCCAAAACTTGCTGTTATTCTTATCTCAATACCATCATAATTAAAAGATGTATTTTCTAATAATTTTCTTATCTTCTCAGCAACTTTATACGCATTTTTAGCCTCAGTATAATTTAATATTATAATAAACTCTTCTCCACCAAATCTACCTACCCAGTCTGACTTACCTCGGACCGATTTTAATATTAGCTCTGAAAAATCAATGAGTATTTTATCACCTATAATGTGCCCATATTGATCATTTACTTTTTTAAAGAAATCTATATCTGCCATAATTATCGATAAAGGCATTTTGCTAATTTTCATGTAGTTAATATCTACAGGGAGTCTCTCATTTATATACCTTCTATTATATAATCCTGTCAATTCATCTTTAATCACCTTTTCATTCATTGAGATAATCAATTCTTCCACAAAGTCAGAATCCTCAGTCATCTTATGAAATACGCTTCCGATATTGGTAATATCCTTTAATATTTCCACGATATATATCTTGCCATTTAATTCTACTGGTGTTGCTGTGATTAAGACAATTTTTTCTTTATCATATTCTATTTTTACAAATGTATCATTGTTATTATATGCTCGCATAGAAATACAGTTTTCGCAAAATGTATGTTTCTTCCATAACAAATAGCATGTACCATTCAACCCTTGTAGCTCATTGTCCTTAACAAGAGCCGCTTTTTTATTTACTGGATCAACTATTCTTATAACATCATATAATTTTTTAAAAATAGATAGTCTTTCTTTTACTTGGTCTATTACTTCCATAAGATTCCCTCCCTTTTAAATTTAAAATTCTCTCAATTCCCCAAAACTTGCTTATTAAATTCATATGTACTTCTTAAAACCTCTTTTAAAACTTTTATTTGTATTACATTAATTCAAAAAATATATCCCATAGCCTTGAAATGACTTTATCGTTTATTCTTATATTTGATGTTATCATTTCATAAAGTAAATAATCTTCTAGCTTTTTACATTTAATCAAATAACTATTTATATTTTTAGTTATAAATTTATCATTATATTGAGGATTACCCATGATATCTAGAATTATTTTATTTTCTTCAGCTATATAGAATTTATATCTTTCCCGTATTACACTTGCTATCTCTTCTGGCGGAAACATGTGACATCTAAGAATAAACTTTCTTTTAGATATATCTGATATATAGTACTCTATCTTCTTTTTTAATAGAGTATACAGCTTTTCCTTAAGAGGAATATTCTTGTCCATTGTTTCAATACTCTGCATATAATCAATATAATCTTTATAAATATAATCATAAATATAGAAAAACAGATCCTGCTTCGACTTATAGTAAAAATATATAGTTGATGCTTTAACTCCAACTTCTTTACAAATATCTCTAATATTAGTGGCCTCATATCCATTCTCCAGAAAAAGTCTAAAAGAAGTATAAAATATTTTATCTCTTGTTGAATTTTCCAAAATACTTACCTCCATTTACAAATTTACTGAAAGTTTTTTAATAACTTTGTTATTATTCTCATAAATTACAAAATTATATATATAACGTTCGTTACATAAATCATATCAATGTATTTTTCTCCATTCAATTTATTTTGTATTCTATTTTTGCTCATAATTCGACTCATTTTGAATGAAAACTATTTCTTTAGTAATGTAATCATATTACTATTCAAATACATATATCTAACAATTATATTTTCTTTATAGAACTCAATCTTCCTGATTGAACTTTTTCATAATTTATTTACAGACTTGGCTTCAATATAAATTTACGAATAATAAAAAAAGCAGCACCAATTATTAGTGCTGCTTTATAAACCTCTATGTTCTTAAGTTGAATTCTATAATATTTAACAAGTTTTCAATTTCAAATGGTTTAGATATGTAATCATCCATTTTTGCTTTTATGCATTTTTCTTTGTCTTCCCGCATAGCATATGCGGTTATTGCAATTATTGGTATATGTTTTCCTTCTAATTCCTCAACTCTTATAGCCTGTGTTGTTTCAAAACCATTTAATTCTGGCATCTGTATATCCATTAATATTAAATCAACTTTATTATTTTTTAATATATTTATAGCCTCATTCCCGTTATACGCTGAAATATATTTGTAACCGTTACTTTTAATTATATTTTCCATTACTTCTTGACTTATTAAGTTATCTTCAACATATAAAATAACTTTATCTTGGCGATCATTATATTGATTAAGCTTATCACTTTCAATGTTTTTTCTTTCCATAACTTGCTTTTTATCATTTGTTTTTTTAAATTCACATGTAAAAATAAATGTTGAGCCCTTACCCAAAGAACTTTCAAAACTTATTTCTCCATTCATCAAATTAGCAAACTGTTTTGAAATTGATAAGCCCAATCCCGTTCCTATGTACTTTTTCATTGATGATATATTTCCTTGAGTAAAATTATTAAATATTTTATCTTTAAACTCGTCATCTATACCAATTCCTGAGTCTTTGATCGTAAATTGAATTCTTTCACTATTACTATCTTCTGAAATCATACTTACTCTAAATGATATGTATCCTTCATCTGTAAACTTTACTGCATTGCTAATTAGATTGGATAATATCTCTTTTAACCTCAGCTCATCACCAATAACTTCAAAATCTATGTTAGGGTCTAAATAATAACTTACTTCTAATCCCTTAGAATTTCCAGTGACTAAGAGGCTATTATAAATACTATTTATAGTCTCTTTTAAATTAAACGGTTCCCTATTAATTCTAAATGTACCTGACTCTATTTTTGACATATCTAATAAGTTATTGATAAGCCTAAGCATAGTATTTGCTGAATCATTTAATATTCTAATATATTTTTTTTGCTTTTCATTAATATCTTCTAACTTTAGTAATTGTATAGCTGCTGTAATTCCATTCATTGGAGTTCTTATTTCATGGCTTATATTAGCCAAAAAAATTGATTTTGCTTTATTGGCTTCTTCTGCTTTCTGTTTTAACAATTCTAATTGTTCACACTTTTCTCGCAGATCCCTTTCTATTAGTTTCCTGTCTGTAATATCTTTATACATTGCTACTACTCCAGAAAAGAGATTATTATCATCATAAATCGGAGATGCGCTCATTAAAACATTAACCAAGTTTCCATCTTTGTCCAATCTGACAGTTTCATAATCTTTAATTACCTTTCCTTTGGTAATCATATCTATTAATTTTTGTGATTCATTTAATTTATCTTTTGGAATTAGCCGTCTCATATCATTTCCTACTATGTCCGTTTCCTTAAATCCAAACTTTGTCTCAGCGCCTTTACTCCAACGAGATATATTCATTTCTTTGTCAAAAATCACAAATGGATCATCAAGTATATCTAAAGATATTGAAAATATCTTTGAATCTTTAAATAACCTTTCCATATCCGAAATATCTCTTATAATACTGACTGCCACATCTCTTGATTTCTTATTACTACAAACGGATCTTACTTCAACCGGAAATCTTGTCCCATCTTTTTTGTGATGATAACTTTTAAACTTTATTCCCCTATCTAAAGCTTTATTTAATTGATCTTGGGTGAATTCCCTGCTATCCTCATTCCTAAGAGCAAAGATATTTAAATTTACAAGTTCATCAAAAGAATACCCGTACGTTTCAATAGCCTTTTTATTTCCATAAAGTATTTCCCCGCTTCTGCTTACTACAAGAATACTATCTAATGCATTATCTATAAAATCTTTTCCTTCCATAAACAACTTTTCATTTGATAATATGCCTTTACTTTTTATGAATGTACAAAATATATACTTTTCAGCAAATTTACTGAAACTAACTTCATAAACAGTATCTCTAATGACTAATGTATAAATATTATTATCAATTCCTTTTAAATAACTAAATAAAGACTCTCTTAAATACATTTTAATTTCATCAACAGAGTTATGGGTTAAGTCTTCGCAGTCAAATTCCTTTGTGAAACTTTCATTTATAAATTTAACACTGAAATCATAAATAACTTGATTTGAATCAGTTAATGGTTCGTATATAGATATTATGTTATTAATATTATTTAAATATGATATTCCCTCTAATACTGAGCTAACCATAATTTACACCATCCCCTTATTATTTTTATAACACACTCTTTCATTCTCATAAATAAATTTCGAAGATGTTATAAATTTCTTCAACATTAAATGGTTTTGATATGCAATGATCAATCCCTAGATTCATAAGTATCTCTCTATTTTCAATAATGGTATATGAAGACATTCCGATTATAGGAATATTTTTTCCTTTTACTCTTGATATTCTCATTTCCTTAATTTTTTCAAAATCTTCTAATTTATTTAATTTCATATCTAGCAATATTAAGTCTACATAGTTACAATTTAGGATTTTCAACGCCTCGCTTATATTATGTGCATGGATATATTTACAGCCTCTTCTCTCCACTATACTCTCCATAACTTCTTTGTCAATTGAATTAGTTTCAATACAAAGTATAGCTTTATTCATCCATAAATTATTTATCTTATCATCTTCGCTAATTTTATTATCGTTCATTACCTCTATATTCTTTTCATAATAATCACTTTTTTTAAAACTACATGTAAACATAAATGTAGACCCTTCTCCTAGTGTGCTTTCAAAGCTTATATTTCCATTCATCATCATAGCAAGCTGCTTAGATATAGATAATCCTAGACCAGTTCCTGTATATTTCTTATTTACAGATATATCACCTTGACTAAATATGCCAAAAATTTTACTCTTAAATCTTTCGTCTATTCCTATCCCTGTATCTGCTATTGTAAATTTAATTTTTACATAGTCATTATCTGAAGATACTTTCGTTACCCTAAAGGATATATATCCTTTTTCCGTAAATTTTACCGCATTACTAATTAAATTATCTAATATTTGTTTTAACTTTAGTTCATCTCCAATTGCTATAAATTCTGCATTTGGATCAAAATAATATCTTATTTCTAATCCTTTAGAATTTCCTGATTCCAATAGATTTGTATAAATATCATCTGTTATTTTTTTTAAAGCAAATTTACCATCATTTAATTTATGTATACCGGCCTCTATTTTTGAAATATCTAAAATATTATTTATAATTGTTAATAGTTTATTTCCAGAGTTTTTTAGCAGTTTTATATACTTACTTTGCTCCTCACTCATAGGTGTTTTTTCAAGAAGCTGAATTGTTCCAAAAATGCCATTCATCGGAGTCCGTATTTCATGGCTCATATTGTCTAAGAATAATGACTTTATTTTATTAGCAATTTCAGCTTCTTCCTTTAATACTTCCAATTGTCTATATTTTTCAACAATGATTTTTTCTTTTTCAGCTAGATCTGTAATATCATGATAACAAGCTAAAGCCATAATTAAATTTCCACTTGTGTCATATATAGGAGTAGAATTTACTCTAATAGTTAGTTCTTTATCTAAGCGCTTAATTATAACTGTTTTATTTTTTATTTTTTCGCCTCGTAATGCGCATTTTAAAGACAAATTCTCTACATGGATTTCATTCCCTGATGTATCAAAAGCTTGCTTAGTTATGTTAAAATCTTCTGCATTCTTTACGGCATAATAATCAGAAAGAAGACTTCTTCCTTCTGCATTCATCAAAATTATTTTACCTTCCTTATCTGCAATGTAAATTGCATCAGAAATATTTTCAATGACAGCTTCTAATTGCTTTTTTTGCATCTTTATAATTGTATTGCTATTAACCTGTTCAGTAACATTTCGAGTGCATAATAGCGCCTTTACTATATCTCCATCTTCATCATATAGAGGACTGCCACTTACATTAAAGTGATATTCTAATCCCTTTCTCTTAAGCGTCATTCTATATTCATTAATCTTTTCACCCTTTAGTACTCGATAGCTAGGCAAATTTTCTGGTTTGATTATATTATCATTGGAATCGTAGAATTTCACTTTTAACAAATTTTCACTAATTTTGTTTGCTAATCCAATATTATAAAAAAAGTCTTTTGCACTGGAATTTAGAATATTAATATTACCTTCTTTGTCAATTGTAAACAATCCCTCGGACATATTTCTAATTATAGCTTCTAATTTATTCTTTTGCTCTTCTATAATCTTTGCTTGTACCTCTTCCGTTATATCGTCAATTATTAAAACATATCTTTCAAAATTTCCTTTTCTATCAAATATAGGCTTGCCACTAATAACAACATGTTTCTCGAAATTTCTAGTTCCTATTATTACTCTATAATTATTTATTTCCTTTCCTTTTTCTATATAACTAAACTTACTCTTTTCAAATTCAATTCTATTTTTATTTACATCAAAAATCATTATTTCATCTTTTATATCATTTATATTGCTTATTTTATTTGCTTGAAATAATTCCAAGATAACTTTGCTTATTTTAATTAACCTTCCACTTTTATCAAAGATGCTTATCTGCTCATCTGCTAAATCCATTATAGCCTCGATTTTTTTATCCCTTCTCTCAATTTCAGCAGCTTGAGCTTCAATAACCATCTTATTTCTTATTCTATCTGTTACATCAATACGATTCTCAATATAATATTTTACTTTCCCCTCTTCATATATTGGTACTATTGCTGAATCAAAATATGTTACTCCTGTTCCATGTCTATCACTCATAAAATATTTTACATAGCACGTCTTACCTGTTTTTATAACACTTATCCATTTTTCCCTTATTTTATCTTCCTTAAAATCTTTAGCTATTTCTTCTATTGATTTACCAATGCAATTCTCTTTCATATTAAATGGTTCATCCATATAGTTAATATATTTTTCATTAGCTTTTAACAAAGTTATATCTGGCGCAGAATAAATTGCAATTCCATATTTATTATCAAAACATAACTGTTCTGCATATAGGAACTTATTTTCAATACGTGAATTCTCTTTTTCATGGAAAAAATATAATATATCCGTTTTGTCGTGATCTATCTTCTTAGAAATAATCACTTCTCTTGGTTCAAGTGACTTAGTGAATATGTAGACACTCATTTCATCACTAATACTTTCAAATTTATCAAAAAAATTAGTTTTCAATGTTTTACTAAGTTCTTTATATGATTTTCCTAATAGTTCTTCCTTGTAATACCCTGTTAAATCAACAAATTCTTCGCTTACTTTAATCACTATCTCATTTGAAATAGTAATAGATGGTTTTGGATTTCTTTTACTATTAAGTGGCATTGATTCTTCCTCCGTAAATATAAATTCTTATAACATGTATGAAATTTCCATAATGCATATAAAATATAAATTCTTCAAATAGAATACATTTAATTCATTATATCATCTATACTATTATTAATAAAATAATAACAATAACCCATTTAACACGTTAATAACTCTGAAATCACAAAAAAGCCAGTAGAACAATTAATTATATAAATAGTTCTACTAGCTTTTCGTAATCTTATTAAATTTCTAAAGAGTTATTTTCACGATCTTAGTCTTATAGTTATTACTTAAGACCTTGTTCGTAATCTTCGATCATATGCTTTACCATATAACCACCAACATATCCATTTTGTCTTGAAGAAAGGTTTCCTTTATCAATGTTTTCATAATTATTTAATCCAACTTCTGAAGCAACCTCAGCTTTTAATCTGTTTAATCCTGCCTTTGCTTCTGGTACTAATGTTCTATTTCTTCCACTGTTATTTGATGACATATGCATCAACCTCCCTTAATTAATATAAATTTTGTTTGGCATTAATATATTAACCATTATGACAAATTATAATCTATTAAAATACTAGTAAAAATAGTACTGATAGCTTGTATTAAATATTTTTCCCTATTGAAGAATTAAATTGATATTTATAACTTAGATTTATGCAATAATCCACCGAAATCATAAATATTTTGATTCCGAAAAGCTATGAAAATATCGCTGAAGGCTCTAAATTGCAGGTTTCACCACTAATGCTTGCTCCCAATTTCATTGTGACAAGCATTAATGGAACAACCGTTAGCGGAAACTCGACTCACATACGTTCGCTGAGTAAGTGATTCACACCGAATCAAAGATTCGGGTTCACTACTTAAGGGCCTTTAACAGCTCATATTCAATGCCTGTTGCATAAAAATGTTTCTGCTTTCTAGTATTGTATTTATTGCAAAGTGTAAATGAAATTCTTAAATTGTTTATCTATAATTAGGTCATCTTAAATTCTTCTTTTTCAAAACTTAATATAAACTAATCTTAATTAGACTAGTATCAATATATATCCAATATATATATAACAAAATCCATAAATAAGGTTTTCCTATTAACATATTAGTATATATATGCTAACATAATATACGTTGTAGTATTAAATACTTTAATACAATATACTTTTGAGACATGACAATATTGGAGGCATAATAATGGAATTAAAACATAAAACAAATACCTATAAAACTTTATTTCATTGGCATAGTTTTAGATTAAGACTTGTTGTTGAAGGTATTGGGATAGGTATTACTGCTGGCCTATTGATTGTACTATATCGATATGCACTTGAAAAAGCAGGAATTCTTTTAAATTATATTTATAAAAGTATATCATCAAATTATATACTTGCACTTCCATGGATTTTAGCACTAATAGTTATAGGCTATATTGTTGGATTGATGGTTAAATATGAGCCAATGATCAGTGGAAGCGGTATACCTCAGGTAGAAGGAGTTTTGCTTAGAGAACTTGATATGACATGGTGGAAAGTTATACTTGGAAAATTTTTAGGTGGAGTTCTTTCCATAGGTTCTGGTCTCTCATTAGGAAGAGAAGGTCCATCTGTTCAATTAGGAGCTGCAGTTGGACAAGGCTTTAGTAAAGTATTTAGGCGAATAAAGATTGAAGAAAAATACCTTATTACAAGTGGAGCTAGTGCTGGATTAGCTGCTGCATTTAATGCACCTTTAGCAGGAGCAATGTTTGCATTAGAAGAAGTTCATAAAAACTTTTCACCTTTAGTTTTACTTTCAGCTCTATCTTCTGCATTATCAGCTGATTTTATAGCTAGTGAATTCTTTGGATTAAAACCTGTTTTTGACTTTAAGAAATTAGATTCAATACCTCTGAAATTTTATTTTTATATAATATTATTGGGTATTATTTTAGGACTCCTAGGTGTTCTTTTTAATAAACTCCTTTTAAAAACTCAAAGTCTATATATAAAACAAAGATGGCTTAAAAAAGAATTTCGAGTAATAATACCTCTATTAATTTCAGTTTTCCTAGGACTTTTATTGCCACAAGTTTTAGGTGGCGGACATGAACTTATAAGCTCACTTATTACTGAAAAATCACCCTTGATGATTTTAATCATTATCCTTATAGTAAAGTTTTTATTTACAATGGCAAGTTTCGGATCAGGAGCCCCTGGCGGAATTTTTCTTCCACTACTTACTATTGGAGCTTTAATAGGTAATATATATGGGATTATATTAGTACATTTTGCACATGTTAATGATATTTATATCTCTCAGTTTGTAATTCTTGCAATGGCTGGGTATTTCACAGCTGTAGTAAAATCACCTTTAACTGGAATCATATTAATTACTGAGATGACAGGTTCTTTTAATCATTTGCTTTCTTTAGCTGTAGTCTCTATTGCTGCATATATAGTTGCTGATATTTTAGCATCAAAACCTGTTTATGAAGCATTGCTCGAAAAATTTCTGCAAGATATAGGTGAACATATTTCTATAGGTAACAAGAAGAATAAATCTATATTAGAATTCCCAGTATGTATGGGATCAAATTTAGATAGCAAGCAGATTAAAGAAGTAAAATGGCCCTCTTATTGCTTGCTAGTTGCAGTTAAACGTGGTGAAGATGAGATAATACCTAAGGGAGACACTACTATTTTACCTGGTGACTATCTAATTGTACTTACAAACGAAGATAAAGTTACTAAAATAAGTGATACCTTAATAACCATGACTGAATGTAACGAAATACAAAAGTCCATTAATCAATAAAATTTATTTTTAATCTACACTATGTTTTATTTAGAAGTTCAAGTCAATAAGATAATTATTTCTTTTAAATTAATTATTAAATACTATTAACAATGTCGTCTTATTTAAATCAAAAACACAATAAGTTGAGGTTTTTTAAATATAAAAATCTCAACTTATTTATTCCTTAAATTATTCAATTCCATATTACCCATGGTTTTCATTCTTATTTCTCTTTGATACATGAAGCTTTTCATTAGCATATATCCCTGCATAAAATACATCATTAATATCTTCAATCTTTTGCTTTTTCAACTCCTTATGAATCCAATTTTCATTCACTCCTGCACTTTTTAAATTTTCTCTTATTATTTCTCCATCAATTATTACATCTTTCATAAGTCCTTCACTTGTAGTTTTAATGTTCATTTGGGATGGAGTAAGAGGCTTTTTATCGGCTTTGGGGAGCACAGATAACTCCCCATCAGTTTCCATTATCGCAAATTCCACATCTGCTAAACTGAATGCATTCTTTTCTCTCATCTTCATCATTAATTCATTGACTGTTAACTTCATATTTTTCATATTTTCCTCAACAATATTTCCATTTTCAACTACAGTTACTGGTTCTGAATTAGCTAGCTTTCTTATTTTAAAACTTTTAGTATCTAGATATGCACTTCCAATACTTAATGTTGATATAACTATTAGTGCTATAATTGATGATAAAAATGTACTTTCTGATCCTATCATAGCATTTGCAACTAATGATCCCATTGACATACCTACAATGAAATCAAAAAGTGTCATGTGAGAAATAATTTTCCTTCCCATGATCCTTGCTAATATCAGTGCTAGTGCATAAACAGCAATACTTCTCAAAATTACATTAACTATAGAATAGTCCATTTTTATTTCCTCCTAACAATAGTCTAAATATGATTCATTTGCATTCTTATAGAAGCTTTGTAATCCATAGTAATACTAAGTTAGTATGTGTTAAAAAATAGAATCTATCACTTAAAAATCCTCTTTAAAATTAACATTTAAGGTTTGATACTAGCTTAATCTTTAATCTGTAAATTGTATTGATATAATATTTTTCTTTAATATGAAAAAAAGTAATTTAAAAGACTTTTATTAAACTCTTTTAAATTACAACAAGAAAAGGACATCCAAGATGATTTTTAATCATTTTGAGACATCCTCTTTACTTATAATTAATTAACTGTTGCACTTTTCTACACTCTCTAGATTAACTTTAAAATATATGCTTAGATATTTTAAACTATTAATTTCTAAATCTTTATTTAGATCAAATTCTTACTTATTTAAATATTTTGTTTTCTGCCTTATTAACTAAGTATCTAAACCAATAAGTATATAATTCTGGCTTTTCTATAACATCCTTTTTAACCTCATTAATATCAACCCACTTAAAATCATCTACTTCATCTTTATTTACAATCACTTCTCCATCATATTTCCCGATAAATACATGATCATATTCATTTTCAAAAAGATCATATTCAAGTTTTACTTTATAAATAAAACTAAATACTTCTTCAAGTTCACATGTAAATCCCATTTCTTCCCTAAGCCTTCTATAAATCGCATCATGTAAACTTTCACCGTATCTTGGATGACTACAGCACGTATTTGTCCAGAGGCCAGGCGAATGATATTTTTCCAAATTCCTTTTCTGTAATAACAATTGATTTTTGGAATTAAATACTAATATAGAAAAAGCTCTATGCAATGTTCCTTTGAGGTGAGCCTCCATTTTTTCAATCGAACCTATTTCTTTATCAAACTCATCTACAGCTATTATATATTCTGCCATTTAATTTCCCCTTCCATTTAAACTAATATAATCAAAACTTACATCATTAAAATAATTGTATTCGCAATATAGGTAAAAAAGCATCTTCCATTAACCAATATATGAATTTGCTATAATAAGCTAACACTATTGTCTTCATTTATTAATTTTTTATAGCCTTTTCCCCATTCACACATTGCACTTAGAATTGGCTTCATGCTTTCTCCAATGCATGTAAGTCCATATTCTACTCTTGGTGGTGATTCTGGATAAACTTCTCTGTAAATTATCCCATCTCTTTCTAATTCTCTTAACTGCATTGTCAATGTTTTCTGAGTAATATTAGTTAATAATCTTTGTAATTCATTGAATCTAATAGTTCCTCTCGACAAATGCCAAAGAATTGCTATTTTCCACTTCCCGCTAAGTATATTTATAGTTAAATTCATAGGGCAATCCGACTCTAAATCAATTGATTTTGACATTAATTTATTCTCCTAACACATTTTTGTAACAATCTATCTTCTATTTAATTACCTTAATGGTATCATTTTTGATATCACATATCAAATTTGTGCGTACTTTTATGATAATTCTATTAATGCTATTATTTTATAAAACCAATAAGGAAGGAAGATATTATATGAATGAAGTTTTGAAAACTATAAGAAATAGAAGAAGTGTAAGAACATATTTACCTACACAAATAACACAAGAAGATTTGGATTTAATTATCGAATCTGGGATATATGCGCCTTCTGGTCATAATGATCAGCCATGGCATTTTACTGTTATTCAAAACAAAGAAATATTAAAACATATCAATGATAAATCAAAAGAGTTAATGGCTCAATCAGAAATCAGCTGGATTAAAAATATGGGGGCAAATCCCAAGGTTAATTTAATATACGATGCTCCAACCTTAATAATTGTATCTGGTAATAAAAATGCACTTTCTCCAAAAGTTGATTGCTCCGCAGCAATACAAAATATGCTTTTAGCAGCAGAAAGCTTAAACATTGGCTCTGTTTGGATTGGCCTCATAACATTTTTCTTAAAATCAGAAGATGAAGCCAAAAAACTCGGTATTCCAGAAGGATATGAAGCCTATTATGGTGTTGCTCTAGGATACAAGTCATTAAACAAAGAATTAATTGCTCCTAAGAGAAAATTAAATGTAGTGAATTATATACGATAATGGTTAAATCATTCCATAAATATCTGTATTTATAGATAACCCACCTAATACCTGAACTTATGCATATAACTCACCGAAATCATAAATATTTTGTTCCGAAAAGCTATGAAAATATCGCTGAAGGTTCTAAGCAGCAGGTTGTATCCAATTTAGCATGCTCCAACTTTCCAAGGGAAGCTCGACTCATTACATTCGCTGAGGAAGTTCGAGAACCCAAAATAAAATTTTGGACTCTCACTTCACAAGCTAAAATGGAACAACCGTTAGCGGAAACTCGACTCACGTTCGTTTACTGAGTAAGCGATTCTCACCAAATCAAAGATTTGGGTTCTCTTCTTAAGAACCTTTAGCAGCTCATTTTCAAATGTTTTCTCCACAAATATATTTATGATTTCTAGTGAAGATATTAAATTAAAGTTTTAGCAACTTTGTAAATATATTCATATAATAAGTCTAATTCTTAGATTATTTATCTAACTTGGACTTATGCAATACTTTACAGAAAGAAGAAACATTGTTATTTCACAGGACTATGAAAATTTCACTGAAAGTTCTAAATTGCAGGTTTCCCCACTAAAGCTTGCTCCCAATTTCATTGTAACAAGCATTAGTTTAACAACCTACAATTAAGAGCCTTTAACAGCTCATTTTCAATGCCTGCTGCATAAAAATGTTTCTTCTTTCTAATAAGGTATATTCTATACGTCAATTAATTTCTTAATTTCATTTAATAAAACAGGAAATTTAGTATACCCATCACGATCGATAAAATGCTTTCCTGATTCAAGAATAATAAGATTTGCATTTAGCTCATTCTTCTAATAGTTTCATCCATCGAAATATATTCTGCATATCTTCCATCCCATATAAATTCATTGTAGTATTTATATGTTTGTTCTGCTGACATGAATTTATTGTCAACAGTTGTGTTTGCATAAGCAGGGACTATCATATTGAAGCCATGCTCAAATCCACATTTTATAGTTGCGTCGACACATAGATCTGTTTGAATTCCTACAATTATTATATCTTTTTCGTCTTTATCCATTAAATATTCTAATAAGCCTGTCCCTTTAAAAGCACTATTTACTTTTTTATCAAATATTTTTTCGTCATTAATTGGCTGAAATTTCTCATACACTTCAAATCCGTCAGTTCCTTTTGTTAACTCGCTCCCAGGTCCATCATCATGACGTATATATATTACTTCAATATCATTTTTCCTTGCTTCACTAATTATTTTTTCTACATTCGATACAAATGCATTAAAGTTATATAATCTTTCGTTTGTTATTAATTTTTGTGTATCAACTACTAATAAAACCATTTTTTTATTCTCCTTTTATAAATTACTACTTTCCTTTATTCCAATTATAAAAATCTTTTAGATCTTCTTTACGTTTCTGTGATAGCTCTGTTTTCTTAATACAATGAATTGCACCTTCCAGTGCCAGCAACCTATGGATACATGCAGAAGGATCAATTTCTTGTATCTTAAGCCATGCCTGCTCTGCTCCAATTGCTTTTAATTCATCATAAGTAAATATCCCTACTTGATTCAATTGCCTTTCCACTTCTTTGCCGATATTAGGTAGCTTTGATAATTCTCCCATGATAAAACTTCCTCTCAAATCTGATTAATAAAAATCAAATACATTTTAAAGAAACCTAGGTGATTTTTTCTATTTTTAAGTATATCAAAAAGCTTAACATATTTCATCTGATTTTATAACCGGCCTCACATATTTTTTGAATCTGCTTTTTTGAACCACATTAGAAAAATTTAGAAACTAAATATATTTTCTCTTAAGATGTAACCTTCTAGTTCCTTCTTTTCGTAATTTATACACTCACCACAATATCTGCTGATTTCACTTCAATATAGACTCCTAGAGAATAAAAAAGAAAGAGAATTTTACCTGTTACAGCTCGATTCCCCTTCATCAATTAAGTAAATTATCAATTTATCCCATGTATTAGAATATAAATTCTAATATTCTTAAGAATGTATATTGTTTAGAATATTACCATATTTATAATTTCTGTAAACTATCACGGATATCTATATTAATAACTACCTTAAAAGAATTTTATTTTATCTTCCACTTTGAACTTTCCTGCTGCAATTCTACCATCTTGGCATAAATTCCATTTTGTTTTAATAATTCTGATGGGGTTCCTTGCTCTGTTACATATCCATCGTTTAATACAACTATCTTATCTGCACCTGATATTGTTCGCATTCTATGAGCAATAACAAGTACTGTTTTATCTTTAATAAGGTTTGAAAGTGCCTCTTGTATCTTTGTCTCATTTTCCACATCAAGAGAGGCTGTTGCTTCATCTAATAAACTTACAGGAGCATTTTTTAACAAGGCTCTTGCAATAGAAATTCTTTGACGCTCTCCTCCTGATAAAGTTGAACCATTTTCTCCTATCACCGTATTATATCCCTCTGGCATCCTTTTTATAAACTCATCACAGCATGCCGCCTTAGCTGCTGCTATTACTTCTTTATCTGTTGCATTACGTTTTCCTAAACGAATATTGTTCATAATTGTATCATTAAATAGTATGACATCTTGAAATACTATAGAATAATTTTTAAGAAGCACTTCTGGATCCACAGAATTTATATTTACTCCACCAAGAGTTATGCTTCCTTCAGTGACATCCCAAAATCTTGCAGCCAACTTTGCTGCTGTACTTTTTCCACCCCCTGATAAACCTACTAAAGCAGTTATTTGTCCCTGCTTCGCAGTAAAGGATACGTCTTTTAAAACTTTTTCGTTGTTTTTATTGTCATATGAAAATGCTACGTGATTGAAAATTATATCATACCCATTTGTTTTGCATATCTCTGATCCAAGTTGAACTGGATGATCTTGCATCTTCTGCATTCTTTCTATTTTAAGGCTTGATGAAAATATATCTGCAAGATTCATTAAGGAATCGCAAATTGGATCATAAAATCTTGAAGCAGCAATCAAAAATACTAAATATATAAATAAATCCGTCTTTCCTTTTGCAAGAAGATTTCCACCTATTAAAATTACTGTGGCAAAGCCAACTTTTAGAAGCATCTGTCCGCTAACTACCATAATTCCTGTAGTAAGCTCATTTCTAACTTGTATCTTTTCAGCATTATCTATAATATCATCTAACTTTAAAAGATATTCTTTTTCTTGATTATAAGCTTTTAAATCCTTTATAGTCTCTAGGCATTCCTGTATTCCATCAGCAACTTTTCGTTTCGCAGCGATGTTTTTTATGCTAAATTTATTTTGCAGTTTCTTCGAGCAAATGACGATTAAAAACGATATAGGCGCTACCCACAAAAGTGCAATTCCAATACGCCAATCAAAAATCAACATTCCTATTCCAACAAGTATTGTAGATACAATAGCACCAATAAACTGCGGTATTGCATGCGAGAATACATGCTCTAAATCTGTACAATCTACCATAATTGAATTTGTTAAATCAGATAAGTCTCTCCTTCCAAAAAAAGATAGAGGAAGCTTTCTTAATCTTTCGGCTAAATTTATTCTTCTGTTAGCACTTTCACCATAAACTGCAATAAATGAAGATTTATATTGCATCCAATTTACAGCAAACAATATAACTAATGTTATAAGAATCATTATAATATATTTGGACAGTTGTAAATTAATGTTTATACCATCTGTAATTGGAGCTAACATATCTCTAATAACCATAACAACTAGTCCCACTGGAATCATCAAAGCGATATCTGCCAGTGTACTAAAAAGTATTCCTTGTAGCAAATCTTTTGCGCCTTGCTTGGTCAATGCAAATTTATCACATAGAATATTAATCATATAAGAACCTCCTTATCATTACCTTTACCTAACCTCTTGCTTTTCTTAAAAGAGCTATCGTTATTCTCATCTAATTTCTTTGTTACTTTCCATGAAATAGATTTGCAGTACTCTTTCCACATATGAGCATACATACCGCCATTTTTTAATAATTCTTCATGCTTTCCTTGTTCTTTTATCCTTCCATCTGACATAACTAATATTTTATCTGCTCCACATATAGTAGATAATCTATGAGCTATCATAAGCACTGTTTTTCCTTTAGTAAGTTTTTCGAAAGCCTTTTGTATTTGACTCTCATTCTCAGGATCTGCAAATGCTGTGGCCTCGTCTAGTATTACAATAGGTGAATCTTTTAATATAGCCCTAGCCAAAGCTATTCTCTGACACTCTCCACCAGATAAATATATTCCTTTTCCACCAATTACCGTATTAATGCCTTCTGGAAATTTTTCTATAATATCTGTACATTGTGCTTGTCTAACTGCTTCAAGCACCTCATCTATGGTTGATTTTGGTTTGGCTATTCTAATATTTTCTAAGATACTTGCTTTTAAGAGCCTTGTATTTTGAAATACAAAAGAAACTTTGTCCATTAAATCCTTTTTTAAAACATCACGAACATCAACACCATCTATTTTAACATTCCCATTATTAACATCGAAAAATCTTGGTATTAAGCTTGCTACCGTACTTTTTCCACCACCTGATGCCCCTACTAATGCTATAGTTTCACCTTCATTAATAGTAAAACTTATATCATCTACTGTAGGCGACGTATTTCCTGGATAAGTGAACGTAACATGTTCAAATGAAACTCTTCTTCCATTTATTTTTTGTGGATCTTCTGGCTCTTTTAAAGGCTTTTCATCCAAAATAGCATCAATCCTTTTAACTGCCTCCTTAGCCACCATAATGTTTTCCATTATCTTCATTATCTTAGTTAACATATTAACACTTACTGGTGTAAATAATACATAAAATATAAAATCAAGTAAAAAACCTTTATAATCTGATGTATTTTTAATAACGAGAATTCCAACTGGTATCAAAAATGCAAAAGCCCCATTGACAGCTACTGTAAATATAGTCATAGGAATCTGACACTCAGCAGCATAACTAGATGCAAATTTACTATATTTATTAATTGAATCGTGGAAACTCTTAAAAGAAAATACAGTTTGTTGAAATACTTTTACTACTGGAATTCCTCTTATATATTCCACAGCTTCATTGGACATTTCCTCAAGAGCATTTTGATATTTTTCTATAGAATCTGCTTTTTCTCCCCCCATTAATTTTTTCAAGCAAAGAACACCTATTACTGTAGGAATTAGGCAAACTGCTCCAAGTCTCCAATCAAAAATAAACAGTAAAACAAATATTGCAATTGGTGATACTATCGCTCCTGCTAAATCTGGAAGCTGATGAGCTAAAAATGTCTCTGTTAAGCCTGCATTATCATCAATAACCTTTCGGAGCTTCCCAGTATTGTTGCTTGAAAAAAATCCTAATGGAAGTTTTACTATATGATGAATAGCCTTAATTCTCATGTTCCTTGCAATCCTAAATGCAGAAACATGTGAACACATAAGTGCTATAAAATATATTAACATACTTACTACAGCTAAAAATACAGCACACCATCCATAAAATGAAAGTTCCATAACATTAGGTGCTTTCGGAAGTGACGTAATAATCTCTCTTGCTACAAACCATAAACAGACAAATGGTCCTAATGCTAGAACAGCACTTATAGCGGACAAAACAAATGCCAGCAAAGTTAAAAATTTATACTTTCCAGCGAACTCCATCATTCTGGAAAGTCCTTCTTTCTTTTCAATCATTTAAATTCCTCTTTTCTGCTACATAATTTCTTCAAAATAACATTGATTATGATACGTACCATTTTACAATTTACTGTAAATCAGCACTCCTTTATAAAATAGTGATTTAGATTATTATTTCTGTGCCATTTAAATCTATAAAGTTAAATTTTCAAATGCATCCATATCTCCTTTTCTATATTCTGTTGGATTTACCCCAATTACTTCCTTAAAAGCTGCTGCAAATTTACTTTGGTTTTCATATCCAACTGTTGCTGATATATTCATAACAGTTTCATCAGTTTTTCTAAGCAAAGATGCAGCATACTCTATTCGATAGTCCTTTATATATTTTGCAATACTTTTACCATAAATAGCCTTAAAACAATTGCTAAGCCCTGATTGACTTATATTATATTTTTCTGATAACTGTTTAAGTGTAAGATTGTTTGATGGATTTTTAATAAGCTCATCATGAACATTTTTTACAATTTCAGTTTGTGCTTTTAAATAATATTTATTTTTAGTTTCATTTTCATTGGCACAGTTCTCATTTAAAAGCAAAATAAGTTCTAACACTTTAATCTTTAAATAGCTTTCTATAACTGCTTCTGGCAAATCGGGTAAACTAAATAAATCAAGAAAAATTCTTTCTATCTTCCCCCCTACCCAATTAATGCAGTTTCCAACCTTTACAAAATATTTTTCTGAAGAAAACAACCTCTTCTGAAAAGTCTTTATGTCAATCATGGCCCCTTTTAAAATTTCGGGTAAACACTTAGAAATTTCATCAATATAAATGTATATGGAAATTCCCTTATACTCTGCCATTGGAAAAGTATTAACTGGAGGATACTTTCCCATAAGCCCTGCATACAAATCGCCACTTCCCATATATACACATACACCTCCCTCAAATTCACATTGAATACGCCCTTCATGGCAATATCCGATTTCAATCATTTCCCCACTTATTTTTGGCATGACTTGTTCATTTGCGAATAATGATAACTCTTTACACTTAAACTCTTCATAGTTTAGTACAATTCCGGGGAATATTTCATGCATGCAAATACTACCACACCCTGGGATATCTATTCTCTCCAAAGTAATTCACCTCTTATCTTTATAATTTAAAGAATTCAGCTCAGTTAGTCTTAACTAACTATACTGAATTATACTATATTCCATTTTTTTCTTACAAGCCCAAAACATTATATTTAGCTCCAAAACACAATTGAATTTTATAAAAAAAGAAATATTGTACGGCTACTTAAAATAGTTGTACAATATTTCTCAATTCCTTTAAATAAATTTTAAACTTTAATTATTAATATTAGAACACTTGTATTCTAGTATTTTTTTTAAGGCAGTTCCACTGCTCTGATGACATCGTATTAATTCAGCTTCATTTGTATCAGTATTAGATAACACGCATTGTATCATTTTATGAGATACAGTATTTGTGAACAATACAAGTAGGTCAGGCTTTCCAATTTGCTTTTTCAGATTACTTTGCATTTGAGTAAAGACCTTCGCTTTACAATTATAATTCTTACATATTTTTTTGTATTCACAAACCATTCTATCATGGCCACCAATTATAACAATACTCATTTCTCTTCTCCACCTCTCTTATATAACTATAGAATAATATTTTTAAGCGAATTTACTTTTTAGAAATTCACAGATATAATTTCATTTAACTATTATGTTTTATTTGATGATATATATTGCAATTCACAACACACACTTCACAATTCGCAATTACGGCTAAAATTCTTGCAATATTTTTGGAATTGTGATGAAGCATTATTTTTTCAACATATATATTAAAAAATCTTAAAGTTCATATATTTTATAATTACTTAATATTCTATTTACAGTTAGTCTCAACTAACTCAATATTATATTTATATAGTGCCCCTATTTCACAATAACATGCATGATAAAATCATCACAGAAATTCAAAACAATTGCACTACTGGATAATAAAACAGCTTCAGTTAGTCTTAACTAACTAATATCAGTTTAATATATTCTAGTAAGATTGTCCAGTGCATTAATTACTTTTCTCATAAAATTACAGATGATATATATCCTGTGATGCGTATTATATCTTAAGTCCGCTGCCTTTTCTAAAAATACCTGCATATTTTATATTCTCATCACAATGATTTTCATATATGCTATTCTTCCTCTAAATTTGATGTTAAATATGCATTATGATATACTTACTTCATTAAAATTTAAATTTCATTATATAGATTTTATTGAAAGAGGGTCTTTATATGGCTATAAATGAATCAGTCGAAAACTATTTAGAAACAATTTTAATTTTAAGCCAAAAATCACATGCAGTCCGTTCTATTGATGTTGCTACAGAGCTTAATTTTAAAAAATCCAGTGTAAGCGTTGCTATGAAAAATCTTCGCGAAAAAGAATATATATCTATAACAGATGATGGAAATATAGTTCTTACTGACGCGGGTAAAGAAATAGCAAATATGGTCTATGAAAAGCATACTTTTCTTTCTAACTGGTTAAAATCTATTGGTGTAGATGAGAAAATTGCTGTTGAAGATGCATGTAGAATTGAACATGTTATAAGCAATGAGAGTTTTGAGGCTATGAAGAAATATGTAAATAAAAATACTTAAATAATAGATAAGCAAAAAGTGGAGAGCCCTTGCTCCCCACTTTAATAAATTTAAATTGATTTAATTAAAGCTCCACAATCTTTGTTGCAACATTTTTACAAAACTCACTGTCATGCTCTACAAATAATAGTGTTGGTGAATATTCAAGTAACAACTCTTCTATCTGCATACGAGAGATAACATCAATGAAATTAAGGGGTTCATCCCAAATATGCAAGTGAGCTTTTTCACAAAGACTTTTTGCAATCAGTACTTTTTTCTTTTGCCCACCACTAAAGGATGATATATCCTTCTCAAATTGCTCTCTTGAAAAATCTAGCTTTCTCAAAATTGCTTTAAAAAGACTTTCATCAATGCTGTTTTCAAGAGCATAGTTAGTCAAATTTCCCTTAAGATAAGATGTATCCTGTGATACGTATGATATTTTTAGTCCGCTGCCTTTTCTAAAAGTACCTGTATATTTTATATTCTCATCACAAATAAGCTTGATAATGCTTGATTTTCCACTTCCGTTTTTACCTTTAAGTGATATTCTTTCACCTTGTTCAATACTAAAGCTTATATCTTTACAAACCATTGTGTCTCCATAAAATATTGACACATTTTCGAATTCCAAAAGCTTATTTTTATGATAAGCAAGCTGAGAGATCTTCAAGCTGTCTGAGCTTTCAATATTTTTCAAAAGCTTAGATTTTTCTTCAATTGAAGCTTCTCGTCTATTTTCAATTGATTTGGAACGCTTCATCATTTTAGCAGATTTATGACCAACATATCCTTTATCAAGCTTAGAGCCAGAGTTAGTTGTTCCTTTTTTCGATTTTTCCACTTCATTTGACCAACCACTGGTTCGCTTAGCAGATTCCGATAAACGATTAATGTCTTTCCTAAGTTTTTCATTTTCTGCTAGTTCATATCCATCCTGTCTCTTTTTATTTTCCCACCAACTTGAGAAATCACCTTTCTGTATTTCTATATTGGTCTTATTTATTGAGAGAATATGATCAATACAATTGTCTAGAAAGGCCCTATCATGTGAAATTAAAATAAATCCTTTCTTTTTTCTTAAATAATTACTAAGTTTTTTTCTAGCTTCAGCATCCAGATGATTTGTAGGTTCATCAATAAGTAGAAATGAATTTTCCTTCAAAAACATAGCTGCTAACAATGCCTTGGTCTGTTCTCCTTTTGATAGAGTGTTAAATTGTCTATATAGAACATCGCCATCTATATCTAGCATCGATAGTTCTTTCATTATTTCCCAATCCATTGAATTTGGGCTAATTTCCTTTATAATATCTATTGTAAAATTTTCTTGTTCTTCTACCTCATATGGAAAGTATTCAAAATTAACATTGGTTGATATATTTCCAGTATATTCGTATTTTCCAAGTAAAAGATTAAAAAAAGTAGTCTTTCCTCGTCCATTCCTTCCCGTAAATCCCAATTTCCAATCAGTATCAATCTGGAAACTAACATTTTCAAAAATAGTATCGTAATTACCATCATAAGAGAAGGTAAGGTTTGTAACATTTATTAAAGACATGCATTTGTCCTCCTTTGAAATTAGTTTATTATTAATCTAAAATAACAAAGTCGGAAAATTAGGCGACTGCTTCTACTTCATATAAATATAAACGTCGCTTGAAGTATCCGGCTTTATATGAAGATTGTCATGTGTTAGGTTTGTATCTTTATTTTCCATGATACTTTTCACCTCCTCGCATCGTAGTTTAGAAAAAAATAAGAGCTGCAAGAAATTATTATCCTTACAGCTCATAAATACACATAGTTTAGCTAATTTATATAGCATAACATAAAAATATATATTAAGAGAAAATAGAATAACTTTCTTGCATATGTACAACAAAATAAACAGAGTCCACTCGTTCACTCCTCTATTATATTGCACTTTAAAAATTAGCAAGAAAATTTAATCATCATTTCACCTCAAATTTCAAATTTAATGATATTGTACCACCATAAATAAAAAAAATCAATATAAGATATTCCTATATATTTTTTATAAGTTCAAGGACTTCTCAAAAATACAAAGTAAATTTCTTGTTCTATTATCGCTTTAAATTAACTGATTTTTGGAAAGTAGCTTTTTAGGGATTAACCACTCAAGAACCCTCACATTATAAAAACCTCTATAGCAAAAATTCATTACTATAAACTTTAAAATGTAGCAACTATTTTATCATTTTTCTCACCTGTTTTTATATATATATGTTGCAATTCACAATCCACATTTCACAATTCACAATTCACAATTCACAATTACATCTATAATTCTTGTGATATTTTTAGAATTATGATGAAGAATTATTTTTGCAATATACATATTTTTTAATATTTTCAGACTATAGAACAAAATCGCAGACCACTTTGGATCTGGAGATTTCTTACATATCAACCTCTGATAGGCGAATACATTTTCTTTTTTATTCTCCTCTAAAACATGATCTTCTAAATCAGCTTTTTCCATAATTTATACCTACAATGGATACAATGCCACTGATTTAATTGTAATTTCCTGCGAAAATTAAACTATTTTTATTATACTTTTCTGAATACGTCTGCCTTCATGGGCACTTCATAAAGAATCAAAAAAGAGTTACAAGAAAATCTTATAACTCCTAAAATAATCAAAACTATCTTCTATTATTTTGTTGCTTTCTAGCTCTTCTACAATCAGGACATCTAACTGGTTCGTTGTCAAATCCTTTTTCTTTGTAGAATTCTTGTTCTCCAGTTGTGAAAACAAATTCATTTCCACAATCTTTACATACTAAAGTTTTATCTTGCATATTCAATTCCTCCTTCTAAAATTAAAGATTAATATCGATTCATATAATTCTCTAAAAGGAGAAATCCATACTATCTATAAAAAACCTTTTTCTTTTTCTTACAAAATTTATTATAACAGCTTTAATTTTAAATAGCAACCTTTTATTTCATTAATTGCTTATTTTTTTATATTTGTAATTTATGAATGGTTAAATTATAAAAAAAGATTGTAAGATAACTCTTAATATAAACATCAAAACTAGCACTTTAAACATTCATAAATCTACTGTAGTATACACTACATTTTACTTAAAGTATAGTGTTTTTATATGGAAATACAGATATCCAACTTTAAAACTAGATTTATGTGTGGTAAAACCGAAATTAGATACAAATTTGTTCCAGCGGACTAATGAAATTTTCGCTGGATAGTTCTAAGTGGAAGGTTGCCCCCATTTCTGCATGCTCCAAAAGCAAGTTTAGGACAAGCAGAAAATGGAACAACCTTCAACTAAGAACCATCTCACCTCAATTTCAAATGCCGCTTTCACAAACATGTATCTAATTTCTAGTATGATTCACAAATAATAAAGTATAAGTATATCTTTTAAGTTGGATATCTATACCATGAAAAATTTAATTTGTTTTCTTAATATAGCGAATCCTAAATTTTAAATTTCTTCGATACTAATCACTTTTTCTTCACCACTAATCATATCTTTTAGTTTAACTTGTTTGCTTATTACTTCATCTTCACCTATTAATATCACTTTCTGTATCCCTAATTTATTTGCATAGTTAAGTTTTTTCTTTAATTTATCATCTTCAAGATATATTTCTACATATTTTTCTTTATCAATTAATTTTTTATATATCTCAGCGCAATATTCAAGCGTATCACCAATTGGTATTATTAAATATTCCATTGATTTTTCTACCTTGTAGCTATTAAGAAATCCTATTTCTTTTAATACAAAAAATAATCTCGTAATACCGATGGATATACCTACTCCAGGTAATACTTTATCTGTGTAGTTTTGTGCTAAGTTATCATATCTTCCACCTGAACATATAGAGCCATATTTTTCATTCTCCATTAAAAATGTTTCAAATACTGTCCCTGTATAATAATCAAGTCCTCTTATTATTTTTAAGTTAATTGCATATTCATTATCTTCTACACCAAAAAGCCTAAGCATTTTTTTAACTGATTCAAGTTCTTCCAAACCTTTTTGAAACTCCTCTGAATTGAAATTTAACTTCTTTAGTTGTTCTAATATACTTTCATTGCTTCCATCTAAATTTATGATTTTATTAATAACATCTGCCTTTTCCACTCCAATTAATTCATTTAATGATTTCTTAAACTCCTCATCTCCTATTTTGTCGTATTTATCAATTAATATTAGAACTTCAGTTACATTACCAATCCCTAAACTATTTAAAATAGCTGATAATATCTTTCTATTGCTTATTTGAAATTTATATTTTTTTAAACCGATAGCCTTAAATCCTTTAGAAACCATACTGATTACAAATGCATCATTATTAATACTGAGCTTGTTATTACCTATAATATCAATATCACACTGATAAAATTCTCTGTATCTTCCTCTCTGGTTTCTTTCGCCTCTATATACCTTTCCAATTTGATATCTTTTAAATGGGAATGTTAGTTCATTAAAATACTGTGATGAATATCTTGCAAACGGCACTGTCAAATCAAATCTCAAAGATAAATCATTACTTCCCTTGTTGAATCTATAAACTTGTTTTTCTGTCTCTCCTGCACTTTTAGCTAATAATACCTCAGACTTTTCAATAACTGGAGTATCAATTTCCAGAAATCCATTTTCTTCATATACTTTAGTTATTTTTCTTACTATGTCTTTAAATATTTGTTGCTCCTTAGGCAATAGCTCCATAAATCCTGGTAATATACTTGGTTGTATTTTATTGTTCTTCATAATCTTAATCTCCTTTTAAATATTAATTTTTATATTTGACAAATAAATTGTTTTATATTTTGCTTTAAATGACAAAAAGCCATGCAGGCATATATCCTGCATGGCTTAACAAATTATTACTGACATTTAATTTATCATCACCAGCAGATACAAGCCTACGAATTATAGACTTGTATCTGCCGCTTTAACAGACCAAGTCTTACTGGTGATGATGTATGAAATTTATTTTTTTCATATTAAATGCTTTCATAATATTTTCTCCTAAATTTTAATTTCTATCATTATACAATATGCTAATCTTATTTTCAATAGTAATTTTACCGTTTCCAACTGGTTTTTAATACTATAATAATCATTCAAAGTGATAAACTTCCTGTCATAAACTAAAGAAATCAAGACAAAATATATTTGTTAGGTAAATTAAGTTTATCTAAATTTTACTAGTTTATAAAAAGTGAAAGGGGAACATAAATTATGGTTAGAAATGCATACGACGTTAAAGGTCTAAAAATACTAAATTCAGATGATTCAGTGCAAAATTCTGTTAGTAGCGTTTACTCTGGCAGTGCTAAAAAGTCTGCTTCTAAAAAAGGCAATATGACAAGTTCTTCAGATTCATCAGATAGTTCAAAGTAAAACTAATTGTATTAAAGTGCAAGCATATAGATAATTCAACTAAGACCCGAACTTATGCAATAATCCACCGAAAGTAAAAACATTGTTATTTCACAGGACTATGAAAATTTCGCTGAAAGTGCTAAATTGCAGGTTGCACCACTAATGCTTGCTCCCAACTTCATTGTGACAAGCATTAGTTGAACAACCTGCAATTAAGAGCTTTTAACAGCTCATTTTCAATGCCTGCTGCATAAAAATGTTTCTACTTTCTAGTATTGTATTTATTGCAAAGTATAAGCCAAATTCTTAAATTGGATATCTATATATAGATAAACATCAAACTTTATAACTAGATTTATGTGGTAACTTACCGAAATCATAAATATTTTGATTCCGAAAAGCTATGAAAATATATTTATGATTTCTAGTGAAGATATAAATTTAAAGTTTTATAAACTCTGTGAATTTATTTAATAAGTTGAAATCTTAAGTTGTGTATCTATAATAATTCAAATAAAATTCCACTCCATAAGAATAACCCATATAAGCTTCATTTGGATAATATAACAATTTATCAAATGAAGCTTATATAGTGTTATATATAATGTGAGCTTAATATGCTTACTGAATAAGATTTTGGTCATATAACTCATATTCCGCCTAACTAATTTTTCCTATTTAACCTCAACTATTCACTATATTATTTGACTAAAAATTATTATGATTACGGTATGCAAATAATATTTAATGGGGGGATTGGAATGGATAAAGAGTTGTTATTGGAAAATATTGAAATGGAAGCATATAGCCATGGAAAAGCGACGCTTGTAGCAGGTATGTGTAAGAAACTAGGAGTTATCAACATCTTTGATCAATATTTGACTAAACAAAATGGGAGAAAGCCTGATATAGCTTATGGGATAATGGCTCAAATGATGTTAGCAAATCTTTGTCATTCAAGACGACCATTATATCTTATGGATGAGTATTTTGAACATATTGATATTGAAGGGACATTTAACAGCGATGCGAAGCCTCATAATCTTACAGATGATAGATTTGGCTGTTTTCTTGATAATTTTCATGAAGCTGGTCCAAGAAAAATTTTTTCTGAAATAAGTATGACTGCTTTCGCTACGTATGGATTGAGTATAAAGAATATTAATTACGATACTACCTCAAAGGTAATGTGGGGCCAGTATGAAACAGAAGAAGGTAAAATAGATGAAATATCAATTGATTATGGATATAGTAAAGATAAAAGAAATGATAAGAAACAAATAAAAATTGGAATTGGAACAGCTAACGGTATAGTTGTAGACGCAAAAGTTCTTTCGGGTAATACAGATGATAAAACTTATAATAATGACGCTATAGATGATGTTGATGAAATTTTAAAAAAATCCAAAACTAGTAAAGATTCATTCTACTATGTTGCAGATAGTGCATTTTTTACAGAAGAAAATATTAATAAAGCAAATGGTAGAGATATAAAATTTATAACAAGAGCTCCTGAAACAACAAATATGTCTAAAATCTATATTGGTAAATTTTTTAGTGAAAGACAGTTAACAAAAGATGTTATTTTTGAAAATGCCCAAGGTAAAAAAGTTAAATATCAAGTATTAGATTATAAATCAGAATATAAGGGGATTCCAGTTAAACTGGCAGTCTGTTATTCCTTCACTCTTGAAGAAACCAAAAGGAAAACTATTTCTAGGCATGCAGAAAAAGAATATGCCGAATTAGAGAAAAAAATCAAAGTATTTTCCAAGCGTAGCTTCGCGTGCGAAGCAGATTCACAAAAAGAAATAGAAGAGTTTTTAAAGACTAAAGGGAAAAAATTAAAATACCATTCTGTTAATTTGAATATTGAAATGAATGAAAAACGTAAGCGTAAAAAAGCTGATAATAAGGATTCACAAAAGGAATATGAATATACTATTAATTTAGAAATTAACCGTGAAGATTCAAAAATTGAAGCAGCAATTGAAAGAGAGTGTACTTTCATCTTAGCAAGTAATGATTCTGATATTTCATGTGAAGAAATGCTGAAAGAATACAAAACTCAAAGCAGCGTAGAGAAAAAGTTTCAGCAGCTAAAAGCACCAGAGTTTATAGATGACCTTTTTGTAAAAACTCCCAAAAGAGTTGAAGCCTTAACATACATGATACTTATTGGTTTAATGATTTTATCAGTAATGGAACATGTAGTCAGACGTGAGATGAAGAAAGATAATACGATTATACTTGGACCTGGAAAAATAAAAATGTCCAAGCCGAGTTTAAAAGCTATAATGGGTATCTTTGAGTATGTGCCTATACAAGTAATTAAAGTTAATAACAATTGTATAAGAAAGTTTCAAAAACCACTAAAAGATAATCAACGGCAGATATTGAATTATTTAGGTTTGGATGAAAGTATTTTTGTTGGACATGCTATTTAACAAGTATATATTTCAAAAAATTTAATAATGATTCCATTAGGGATAGTTTAGAAATTTACTATGGAATAATTCACATATAGATATATATTATTCCAAACTTTAAATAAAGAAAAGATATTTCACTGAAATGCATAGCATTCAGCGAAATATGAGATATAATAAAACAACTTATAAGATCTCACTTTCAAATTTAGAATAATTGGCAACCATATGATAATATTTACTTCATGTAGAATTTTAAAATAAGTTATACTTATGTACATACTGGAAAAAGCAGTTTAACATGTCATCTCATGCTGACACACTAAACTGCTGTTATAAAATAAAAATCTATATAGTTTTATTTTTCAATTAAACTGTCTTCTGTTTCTTATCAAAAAAACTCTAATCTATAATTGTATACATAAGCTTTTTAAGCTCACCATTATCTCTGCCATTTCTTTGAGCATAATCATCAAACTGATCCTGATTTATTTTATTAATGTCAAAGTATTTAGCATCTTTATTTCCAAAGTAAAGACCACAGGTACTTGCAGTTGGTGACATCATATAGCTTTCAGTAAGTTTTACATTAAGCTCTCCTTCTTTATCGAGTAAGTTAAATAATTTAACTTTTTCTGAATGATCTCTAAGTGAAGGATAACCAATTGCAGGTCTTATTCCTCTATATTTACCTTTAAATATTTCTTCAATGGATAAATTCTCATCTGGCGAATATGCCCAATATTCTTTTCTCACTTTTTCATGAACATATTCTGCAAAAGCTTCTGCAAGTCTATCTGCAAGTAAAATAACCATTGTTGCACCATAATCATCACCAGAGGCTTTAAGCTTATCTGCGTATTCTTTTGCACCTATTCCTCCTGTTGTTATGAATGCACCTATATAATCCTTTATCCCAGTATCTTTAGGAGCTATGAAATCGGATAAACACATATATGTATTATCTTTTTTCTCTTCTTGCTGTCTTAAAAGATTAAAGTTAATCACTTCAGAATCGTTATAAACTTCAATATTATCCCCTACAGAATTAGCTTCGAAGAGACCAAAGGCTGCATTTGCTTTTAAAATATTTTCACTTTCCATTTTATCAAGCATTTTCTCAGCATCAGCTAATAACTTTTTAGCTTCCTCACCGTATTTTGCATCTTCAAGGATTTGTGGATATGTCATTCCCATATCCCAAGCAATGAAGAAAAAGCTCCAATCTATATATTTTCTTAATTTTCCTATAGGGAAATCAATAAATTTCTTTATCCCTAACATTTTAGGTTTAGCTATTTCTTCTTTATCCCATTCTTTCTTGAAATTATTTTCCCTTGCATAATCTAAAGTGACAAATTTTCTAGGTACTTTGTTAAATGTTTCTCTTAAAGTTTCATATTCTGATTCTATCTTATTAAGATATTCAGCTTTTTTATCCTTATTTAAAAGAAGTTTAGCAGCTTCAACGGCTTTTGATGCATCAGTTGTATGAATTACTCCACCAGAATACTTGGGTGCAATTTTAATTGCTGTATGGGCCTTTGATGTTGTAGCTCCACCTACCATTAGTGGAATTTTAAAGCCTTGCTTTTCCATCTCTTCTGCCACATTTGACATTTCTTCTAAAGACGGTGTTATAAGGCCACTTAAAGCGATAATATCTGCATTTTCTTTTTTAGCTGTTTCTAAAATAACTTCTGTAGGAACCATTACTCCAAGATCAATAACTTCAAAGTTATTACATGAAAGAACTACTGAAACAATATTTTTACCTATATCATGGACATCACCTTTTACAGTAGCAAAAACTACTTTTCCAGCGCTAATGCTTCCACTGCTGCTTTTCTCTTCTTCAAGATATGGCATCAAGACTTCAACAGCTTTTTTCATTACTCTTGCGCTTTTAACAACTTGAGGTAAAAACATCTTACCATCACCAAAAAGCTTACCAACTTCATTCATTCCATCCATAAGAGGTCCTTCTATTACTTCTAAGGATTTACTATATTCTGTTCTTACTTCTTCTACATCTTCTTTAATATATTTATCTATACCTTTTACAAGGGCAGTCTTTAATCTCTCTTTGACATTTTCATCTCTCCAAGCTTCCTTATTTTCTTCAGCTTTATTATCTACTTTATTATAGGTTGCTGCGAATTCTAAAAGCTCATCTGCTGCATTTTCACTTTTATTGAAAATAACTGCTTCAACTTTTTCAAGTAAAGCTTTATCAATTTCATCATAAATTTGTATCATTCCAGGGTTTACTATCCCCATATCCATACCATTCTTTATGGAATGATATAAAAATACTGAATGCATAGCTTCTCTTATTACATTATTACCTCTAAATGCAAATGAAAGATTACTTACACCACCGCTTACTTTTGCATAAGGTAAATTCTCTTTTATCCATTTAGTTGCATTAATAAAGTCTACAGCATAATTATTATGCTCTTCTATTCCTGTAGCAATTGTTAAGATATTTGGGTCAAATACTATATTTTCCGGAGAGAAATTAACTTCATTTACTAAAATATCATAAGCTCTTTTACAAATACTTATCTTCTTTTCATAGGAATCTGCCTGCCCGTTTTCATCAAAAGCCATAACTACAACAGCTGCTCCAAAATCTTTTATAATGGACGCCTGTCTCTTAAATTCTTCTTCCCCTACCTTAAGACTTATGGAATTTACTATTGGCTTTCCTTGAATAGCTTTAAGTCCAGTTACAAGAACCTCAAACTTAGAAGAATCTATCATTACTGGAACCTTTGAAATTTCAGGCTCACTTGCTAAAAGCTTTAAGAATTTATCCATCTCTTCTTTTGCATCTAAGAGAGCATCATCGAAGTTAATATCAACTATTTGTGCTCCATTTTCAACTTGATCTTTAGCTATAGATAAAGCTTCTTCATAATTCTTTTCTCTAATTAATCTTGCAAATTTTGCTGAACCTGCAACGTTTGTTCTTTCACCAATATTAATAAAGTTATTTTCCTTATTTGCTCTAAGAGCTTCTAAACCACAATATACAGTTTCAGTTTCAATGTCTGGTATCTTTCTAGGTGGAATATCTTTTATAGCTTCACTTACTGCTTTTATATGATCTGGTGTTGTACCACAACATCCACCTACAATATTAAGACATCCATCCTCAGCTAAACTTTTTATTAAAGCTGCAGTTTCTTCTGGCTTTTCATCATATTCCCCAAAAGAATTTGGAAGTCCTGCATTAGGGTAAACACTTATGTATCTATTTTGACTTCTTGAAAGATATTTTACAAATGGTATCAAATCTTTTGCTCCAAAAGAACAATTAAGTCCTATTGCAATTATGCTTTCATCTACCATAGTATTTGCAAAAGCTTCTAAAGTCTGACCTGAAAGAATTCTTCCACTTTTATCCGCAATAGTACCAGATATTATTACAGGTAAGTCCTTGCCTTTTTCTAAAAAAGCAGACTTTGCTCCCATAAGTGCTGCTCTTGCATTTAATGCATCAAAAATTGTTTCTATAAGAATTAAATCTACTCCTCCATCTATAAGGCCTAAAACTTGTTCTTTATAAGCTTCAACTAATTCATCAAAACTTATATTTCTATAACCTGGATTTTCAACATCAGGTGATAAAGATGCCGTTTTATTTGTAGGCCCAAGTGATCCTGCTACAAAACGCGGTTTATCTGGATTTTCTCCTGTAAATTTATCTGCAGCAGCTCTAGCAAGCTTTGCACCTTCAAAATTAAGTTCATATATTTTATCTTCCATTTCGTAGTCTTTTTGAGAGATACTCGTACTATTAAATGTGTTAGTTTCAATTATATCTGCACCAGACTCCAAATAGGCTTCATGAATTTCTCTTATTATATTAGGATTAGTGAGATTTAAGATGTCATTATTTCCCTTTTGATTACAAGAGATATTTAAATTCCCCCTATAATCTTTTTCCTCTAATTTATAATTTTGAATACAAGTCCCCATAGCCCCATCTAGTACTAGTATTCTTTTTTCTAATAGCTCTTTAATTTGTAAATTCATCAAGTTTCCTCCCCAAATTGTTTTATATAAATAGTCTAATAGGTTTTTATTAGTATCAAAAAATTTATGTAATTCTCTTTTATCCTTAAGTAATCCCTAAAATACACACTAATAAAAATAAACCTATATTTTCTTATATCAATTTTAAATGATTTACCATAAAGAGTCCAATTATTTTAATATTTTATTAAAATAAAATAAATATTATCTATGGTAATCCTAAATGCTTTATCTTAAAAAAATGAAGGTGCCTCTTCTATAAGGCTAAGAGGCACCTTCAAAAATATGTTTCCAATTCACAATTCACAATGCACATTTCACAATTCTCAATTACGGCTAAAATTCTTGCGATATTTTCGAATTATGATGAAGAATTATTTTCACAAAAAATATATAATCTACTATTTAATTTTTATTGTGAATTTTTCATCACCATAAACTTCAATAGATTTTGATTTGTCTACAGTCTTAACAGAATAATCTCCATCTTTAATTTCTTTATCGCAAGTAATTGTATACTCATCAGTATCTCCATTATAAGTAGTAGCTTCTTTTTGTTCTTCAAAATTATAATCATCACTAAATGAAATTATATTTTCACCAGTTTTATTATCTACTATTTCAATCGGGGCTGCATTAACTCCATATCTTGATTTATAATAAATCTTTGTTTTTCCATCTTCAGTATTCACTTTAGTAATAGTAATATATTCTTTTCCATCACTGGAATATAACTTTGTTTCTCCTTTTAAATTTAGTTTTTCAGTAATATTATTCTCAGTTTCATGGCTATCATTATTTTTATATTTCCACGGTATAAATGTCAGGTAATCAGTATCATCATAAATTTCTTTAAAACCATTACTGAAATACATTATATAATTTCCATCTTTATCTTTATCACCTACTGCTTCTTCTGACTTGTTTGTAATATATCTTCCTTTATTATCAAATACAGCAAAAGATAATCTATCAGCATTTTCTTCATCATCCATACGTGTTCCTTGTATCACTGTATTTAGTGGTGTTGTAATAATTTTGTTTATATGATATCCACTAACTATATTGCTTAAATCTATATCACACTCCTTTTCATTCACTTTCCCATTAACCTTTTCACTACTTACAGGAATATTAAAGTTCCAAGTTCCTTTAATAGGATTCTCTAGTCCTATTTCATCTATATCTAGATTTAATACAAATTTATCTGGTATATCTACATATCCACCCAAGAAATGTTCATTTTGGAACTCCTTAGGCATTGAATTATGCTTTGACACATTGTACTCTATAGAACCCACAAAGGTTTTATTATCATTCATAAGCTTTCCAGTTCCACCTGCACTAAAAGTAGTTTCTTTGCCATTTATTCTTAGTTTTGCTCCTGGAAATCTTGGAGTATCTTGTATTTCCTTTTCACTTTCAATAGTATAGAATATTGATAATTGAACTTCATCGTAAACCACTTTATCAATAGTCATCTTTAAGCCGCTACTTTCCTTAGTTATGTTTAAATCAGAAGCATATTCATCATAATTTTCATAAGTTTTGTTGGTAAACATTTTAAATATATTCCCTATGATAGGAATATTGCTTGCATATGTTGGCATGGCCATTCCAAGTAATAGTGTTACCCCTATACAACTTACCAATATGCAGCAAGCTTTCTTTATAGTAAATCTTTTCTTATTTATTTTGTTAAGTGTACTATCAATCTTTTGATTAATATCATTTGGTACACAGTTAATTTCATCCTTTAGCTTTTTTCTTATTTTATCATCAAATAAATCATCATTTAATTCTATCATATCTCCACCTCACCAATTATTTCTCTAAGTTTTGTTCTTGCCCTTGTGAGTCTAGACCTAATTGTTCCATCTGAAATTTTCAGCAATTTTGCAATATCTTTAGTACTCATATCCTCAAAATAAAATAGTACTGTTGTCACTCTTAACTCTTCACTTAATGAATTTATTGCTTTTGTTAGATCAATGTTTTCATAACTATCATTATAGATCTCTGTATCGCTGTTTTCAGATAAATAAGTAACTTTCTTACCTTTTCTTAATATTTGAGTACATTCATTAATTAAAATTTTAATCAACCAAGTTCTAAAGTACTCATCTTGTTTTAGAGAATTTATCTTTTGAAATGATTTTATTATTGTATTTTGAATGGCATCTTCAATATCTTCTTTATCCTTTAAAATGCCTCTTGCTACTCTGTAAATATTCAATCTATTTTCATCTATAAGAGCTAAAAAAGCTTCTTTATCGCCTTTCTTCGCTTTAGATACTGTTGACTTTTTCCTATAATCAAAAAATGATATCAACTCCATCTTTTTCCTCCTTAATTTATACTACCTAGCTAAGTATTACAATTATTAGATGGGGCAGAAAACAAAAATGTTCCCGTGAATTTTAAAAAACCAATAAATCTTTTCCATAATACTCTATTACTCTTCCATTCCTGTAACTTTTCCATAAATTCTAATAATATGATACTACATTTTTACATTGTAAATAGTAAGAAATTTTTACATAAAAAATAGCCATTCTATACGAACGACTATTTTTTTAAATATTTTTAATGTTATTCTGTTTTATTATTTAGCTTGCTTCAAAACATAGTACCAAGGAGTTGCTCCTCTTTCTATATAATCACCATTTTTCCATTCAAAGAACATATACTTTGAACCGTTTATTTCTTTTATTATATATTTAGAAGCAGTTTTATCACTAGTATTTAAAACTAAGTCCTTTGTCCAAGTTATATTTTTATTCTGTATTTTACCATTTTCATCAAAGATTAAATTATTTAAATACAAATCTCCATTCCATGATTTTTTCTCAGGATTAAAGTTATTTATATCCTCCACAAAGTCAACGCTATCCCATTTTCCAATTACTTCAGGATCATTAATAAAAGGGTAGTCAACTTTATCAGCTCTCGTTTCAACTTCATTACCAGACATATTAGTATTGAGTGATGGAGTAGAACTAACTTTTTTCAATACGTAGTAGCAAGGTTTCTCTCCTCTAATTGTATAATCCCCACTCTTCCATTGAAAGAACATATAAGTTGAACCATCAATATCTTTGATTACATAACTACTGTCAGTTTTATCAACATCATTAAGAATGTGATCCTTAGTCCATGTAAATACAGTTCTTGCTACCTTTCCATCCTCTGTAAAGTTTAACTCTTTAACAAATAAATCACCTTTAAATTTCTTATCATTTATATTGAAATCTTCTATGTTTTCAACAAAATCTACACTTTGCCACTCACCTATTATATTAGGATCATTAACAAAAGCATAATCAATTTTATCCACATTTACTGCATTACTTACTCCATTTATATTTGCAGATGCCTTTGCATCAGTAAGTGCAATACCGCTAATTACAAGCAAAGATGCAACTGCCATTGCAGAAAATCTATAGGCCTTTTTATTAAAAACTTTTATCATAACAATTCTCCTTTTTACTTCAGATTTATTATTTACTATGGAAGTTGCCCCAACTAAATGAACTGACTTTGAAAAATGTTCTATCAAATTTATGATTGTAAATCCATATTCCGCAACTTCTTCATCTTCCGTATAAGAAAGTGCAAGTGAATCACAGCATATTTCCATATCCTCTTTCATCTTTCTAAGACCATAATGAATAATTGGATTAAACCAATAAATGGTCTTTAAAAAAATTATTATCCAGTTAATAACTATATCTTTACGTTTAAAGTGAGATAATTCATGAAGAAATACATATCTTAATTTATCAACAGATATTATCTTATGAATATCTGTTGGAATTAGAATCATTGGATTAAAGTAACCCAGCAGCGCTGGTGTCTTTACGCTAGAAGTCTCGACTAGTAGTATATCTCTTTTAATTTTCATTTTATTTTGGCAGTATTTTAAAACATCTAAAAATTCGATGTTACTTTGCATGCACTCGCTACTTATTTTATTTCTCAGTTTTTTATATGCAAATAGAATATATGTGAATATAAACACTACTCCCATAAGCCATACAAGACTGAATGTAGTTAAACTTGATAAACTATACCTATTAATTTCGTTATTGCTAAAATCAATAGCATTTATAGTTCCTAGGATAACATCATGATTAGACATAGAACTAGCTTGGCTGCTCCCCTTTTCTAACATACTTCCAAAATGTACTTCCTTATTAGGAATTAATAACAATATATTTTTTCCTAATTTATTTATAAGATTAAACATGCTTAAAGTGCTCTCAGGAAGCTTAAATATGGTTAAACGTAGTATTACTAAAAACCATAATGCATACTGAAACTTTATACCTATTCTCTCTTTGTAAAATCTTCTAAAAATTAAAATTAAACAAATCAATATGCTGCCAGTAATAGATGTTTGAAATATTATTTTAAATAGCTGATCAAGATAATTAAAAAACTCGTACATACACTACTTATTCCTCTCATCTAATATCCTTTTAAGATCATCTATATCTTCTTTGCTTAAATCACTTTCTTTTATAAAACTTACTAGCATATTTTTGATAGCTCCATTATAAACTTTACTTAAAAATGTTTGATTCTCTGCACGTATACATTCATTTTCATTTACAATTGGATAATATAAGTATTTTCTGCCTTCTTCTTTAAATCCAAGTGCATTTTTGCTAACTAGTCTGCTTATTAATGTCTTTATTGTTTTAGGCTTCCAATCTTTTGTATCTTCTAATGCCTCAATAATTTGATTTGATGTGCGTGGTGAATCTGTCCAGACAATTTTCATAACTTCCCATTCTGCCTCAGATATCTTAGGTATTTCTCCCATAACTTTCACTCCTCTTTTTTGTATTACAATTGTAATCTATAATTAGAATACAACTGTAATCCTTAATTGTCAATATATGTTTTTGAATAAATTTCAGATTAAATATCAATACTATATACGTATCTATTTTAGAATATCTTTTAATTTTCTGCCCAATTAAATAGACCTGATTTCAATATTAATATTAAAATCAGGTCTTATTTTTTATTTGTTAAAAAATGAAGATGCGTAAAAAAATCTACACCTATTAAAAGAGTGCGAAGCACAATTCGGAACTTAGATGAAAAGTGCGCGAAGCACATACGGAACTTAAATAAAAAGAGTTCGAAGAACAATATGAAACTTAAATTAAAAGACTACTAATCCCAATGTAGAATTTAACCACAGTAGCCTGCGACTTTTTTATTGCTTATTATAAAACAATCCAGCTTCTTTTATAATTTCTTGCTCTGTAAATAAACTTTGAACAGCCTCAGTATAATCGCTTAACTTTTGTGCACTTCTTATTTTTTTAGCGTATTCTTTATTATCTGAAAATATGTAAATCATATATCCAAATAGCTCTTTCATTCTATTTATTGCATATATATCTTCTGGAAACACCTCTATATATCTATTTAAAATTTCATCATGGAAATCTTTTAATATATTTTTGTTTATATTAATATCATTTTTTATTATGTTAATCAGCCCTGGATTAGCAAGTATGCCTCTTCCTAGCATTACTGTATCTATTTCAGGAAAATCAGCTAATAATTTATTATAATCATTAATTGTGAAAATATCTCCATTGTAGCATATTGGGTTATTGCTTAGAGATAGTGCATCTCTAAACACATTTAAATTAGGCTTGTTTCCATAAAAATCTTTTTGTGTTCTAGGATGAATAATTAACTCTTCCAAAGGATATTTATTGTAAATTTTTATTAGCTCATAAAATTCTTCTGGATTATCTTTTCCTATTCTAGTTTTTATAGAAATCTTAATATCATCCTTCTTGAATATTTCCTCTAGAAATGAATCTAGTTCTTCCCTTTTTGCCAAAAATCCTGAGCCCCTATTCTTTGAAATAACAGTCTTAGCAGGACATCCTAAATTTAAGTTAACTTCGCTATACCCTAATTGTTGCAACTTTCTAGAAGTATTAATGAAGCCTTCTGCATCGTTAGTAAGTATTTGAGGTACTATATTCATGCCTTTATTGTTTTCAGGTAAGACATCTACAAGCTCCTTAGTCTTAAGACTTCTACTTTCATTTGGAACAATAAAAGGTGTAAAGTATTTATCCACGTTTCCAAAAAACTTTTCATAAGAATTTCTATATATATATTCAGTAATTCCCTCCATGGGCGCTAAATAGTATTTCATTTAATAACTCCTTTATGTATCCTAAAAAACAAAGCCTTTTAATACATCATTTATTGTTTTTAAAACTTTTAATAATAACTTTAAGATGTATGGTAAGAAAAATGATGCTAATAATACTGCACCAGCCAAAATTAATATATTATAATTTATCGCTTGTCCCATTTTAACCTGGTATAAGTGTATGGCTCCCACAGATATAGATCCAACGATTAATATTTTAGTTGCTATCCATGAAATTATGTTTATAACCTGTAATACTGATATTATTACTGATAATACAACTATAAATGGGAACACCAATATCTTAAATGGCAGCATAATCAAATTAAATGCCTTTTTAGTATCATTTTGCGATTTCTTTTCGGCTGCTCTTTGTTTTCTTCCTTTTTCCTCTTTATCATCGTTTAAGCTATTTTTTCTCTCTTTATTTCTTGAAGTTTCTTTTCTCTTTAGATTATTACTTTTCCCTCCAGAACCCTTTGCTTTACTTCTAGAATTACGCCTACTTTTAGAAGCTTCATCTTCATTACTATAATCTTTTTCTTTTTGTATTTCTTTTGGATTTATAGCTACTGTTAAATTTTCTTTAACCGATTGATTTTCCTCTAAACTGATTAAAGCTTCATAGGCCTCATCAAATATCTTTAAGAATTGATTAAGTCTTTTTTCATTAACCACTTCTTTTTTCATTTTCTCTACTTGCATTTCATAGGCTTTTTTTATCTCTTCTTTCGATGCATTCTTTTCTACGCCTAATAACTTATGGTAATCTGTCATTACTTCTCTCCATTTCTTTAAATTAGGATAATCCTATTTTAATTTTAACCTTAGTACTCCTTAAAGTATTATACTTAAAATTATAATCAATTTAAAGCACTGACTTTATACAATTCTATTACAATTATCTATTTCAATTAGGATTTATTAATACTTTTTGTAATTATAGCCAAACTACTTAATATATAATGATTAATTTATTTAATATTCGCTAATCATAACTGCTTACTTGGAGGTTTTTTATTATGGAACAAAATAAAGTAGATAGACGTATACGAAGAACTAAGAAAGTTTTAATAGAAGCCTTAACAAAACTTATGTCTGAAAAGAAAATAAATAAAATTACTGTTAAAGAACTTACTGACTTAGCTGATGTTAACAGATCAACTTTCTATCTTTATTACAATGATATATATGATATGTTAGAAAAAATTGAGACAGGATTATTCAATGATTTTATTGAGGCTTATGATAAATTTTCAGAAGAAACAGTCTCCTATGATAATTTATTATCATTTTTAACTTATTTACTTGAATTCATAAAAACCAATGCAGATATGTTCAAAATATTACTTGGCAATGATGGAGACTATGCTTTTATAGAAAAATTTAAGAACTTTATAAAATATGCTAATTTACCAGTAAACAGTTCATTTTCTAATACAAAAGCCCATTATTACATCCCTTATACAATCTCAGGGTTTATTGGAGTTGTACAACAGTGGCTTAATGATGATATGAATGTTCCACCTAAAGATTTAGCTGCTACTATAATAGAAATGTTCTAACTTAATATTATCTGTATAATCTCTATATTCCAATCATCGAATTATACCTATACCTATATCTATATCTATATAGTATATACTTGTTGTAATGCAAAAAATAAAGGTGCCACAATTTTTTCGGCACCTTTATTTTGATTAACTCTACATTTCTTCTATATAATTATTATTTTTCATTGCTTGTGCAAGTTCTTTCATTTTAGTATTCGATTTTTTTGAGATATCTTCTGATAGTGACATAAGTGCTGGTATTGCTATTGGAAGTAGAACAAAAGCTAATAGGAATAATCCTATGACAACAGCTATTGCAAGTTCCATTAATATAACAATATTCGAAGGATATAAAGTAGCGAAAGTTCCAGCTAAAATAATAGCTGCTGACATTACTACTCCACCTATTTTTCTTGATGCTAAAACTATAGCTTCTTTTGCAGAAATACTTGGATATTCCTTAAAGCGCATCATCAAGAATATACTATAATCAACACCAAGTGCAGCTATCATTATAAATGAGAAGAAAGGAACATTCCAAGACAACCCTTCTGATGCACTGCTAAATAACATTTTTGATATAAAGGCTGTTGATGATAAAGCTGCATAATAAGCCACTCCAAGTGAACCTACTATATAAACTGGAATCCAAAATGATTTTATTACGATAACTAATAATATAAATATAGCTCCTAATACTATTATCTGAGTAAAAGTTATATCATGTGTTGCAACATTACTTAAATCATTAGAATTAGCTGTTGCCCCTGCAACTCCATATTTTACATTAGAAAGCTTTGTACCACTAAGATTATTTTGAACTACAGTACTTATATTATCTATAAGATTAATTGAAGAATCAGAATATGGCTCTGAATCTAAAGTTATAGTTAACTTCGCTATTTTTCTATCTTTAGACATATATGCATCAAACATTTTACTTATATCTGAATTACTAAAAGCTTCATCTGGTATATAAAAACTTTTTGTATTAGTAAGCTGATTTAAAAAATCGTTACTCTTATCAATTCCATTTGATATACTAGACAATCCATTACTGCTTCCGTTTAATCCATCCTTTAGTTTTGTCATTCCTCCACTAAGATTATTTAATCCATTGTATAAGGAATCTTGTCCTGTTTTAATTTTATCAGCACCATTTCTTAGTTGTGACATACTTGAAATAACTTGTTCTTGTCCAGCACTACCTTGCTTTAATCCATTAGAAAGTGCTTTAGCACCATTCTCAAGTTCATTAATACCTTTTGCAAACTCTGAATCTGAACTTGTACTAGCAATAACTGTTTTTAAACCATCATTGACTTGATTTAAGCCAGAAGTAAGTTTATCGTAGTTATTGTTAGCAGTATTCATAGCTGAAGTAATACTATCTAATGAAGAACCTAATTTATTAATCATCTCTTTAAGTGCTGCTACATCTGGATCATTTGGTAATTTCGCATCAACTTTTGAGATGCTTCCCTGCATCATTGATGAAATCTGCTTTAATTGACTTATAGATGTATCTAAGGATTTATATCCATCTCCAAGTGTGCTATATCCATTATTTATTTCTGTGATTTTGCTTGAAATATTACTAAGTCCACCATTTATTTGAGCTAAGCCAGATTTAAGCTGCCCTATACCTGATGCTAGATTATCTGCACCATTTGCTCCTTGTGCAATTCCATCATTGATTTTTACCAATCCATTAGTTATTGCATCCATTCCACCTTCAAGATTACCAGTACCTTCAGATAGATTTTTAACGGATGAAAAATCTGGAGCTGATAGGCTATTATCCATCTTGTTTAATCCATCCTTAACCTTTCCAATTCCATCATTTGCACTAGATAATCCATTCACTACAGTATCTGTCTGCTTATTTGTATAAAAATTATCTATTATAGTTCCCATAGGCTGAGTTGGTCCTGATACTTCTTTTATTCCCTTTACTCCTTTAAGCTTTTCAGTAAGATTATCTATAACCGCTAAATCTTCATTATTATCTAAAGGCTCATCACTTTCTAAAACAACAGTAGTCTGCATAACCTTTCCTGCACTAAACTTGTCTGTAATAATATTAAAGCCTTTTACCGATTCATTTGAATCACTTAAATCTTTAATATTATCAAAGGATAATTTATTTGCATTAAATGTTATTACAGGAGTGAGTATTGCTGCAACAACTAACAAAGAAACTACTGGATGCTTTACTGACATTGAAGTTATTCTTCCCCATAAACCACTTTCTTTATGACCACTTGCTTGTTTAGAAGGCCAAAACAACTTACGTCCTAATAATTTCATAGCTATAGGAGTAAAAGTAAACATTTCTATTAAAAGAATAGCTATGCCTATAGCAACAGCATTAGCTGATCTATATATAGAAAATTGTACAAAAGTTAAACTTGCAAAAGCCATTAAAACTGTTAAGCCGCTATATAATATCGTCTTACCTGAAGTTTTATAGCTGTTTATAATAGCTTCATCTATAGTTAGCCCATTAGATAACTCTTCTTTAAATCTATTAAGTAAGAGTATATGATAATCTGTTCCAATTCCAAAAAGTACTAAACATATGAACATTTGAGTAAAACTTGTAATAGGAAAATTAAATTTATTAACTAGCACACCTATAATCCCCATTGATGATACATAGGATAACCCTACTGCTAGAAGCGTTACTAAAGGTGTAACAACTGAACGGAACATAAGCACTAGCACAACTAATATAAATCCTACAGTTATTAAAGCACTTTTATCAACACTCTTTCCGACTTCATTTTGATAATCATTATTTATGGCAAGCGAGCCTGTGATATAATGATTTACCTTAACATCTTTGATTTCATTATTAAAATCTTTTATTACAGCATTACTATCTCTTTCACCTTTATCAAAGGAAATTGATACGAGTACAGTTGTATTATCTTTTGATATCATTTGATCTTTTGCTTCAGGCTTACTGAATGGATCTATAATATCATTTATCTGCAATTTTTCTTTATTTTCATTTAATTTATCTATACCTTGTTCAATATCATTCATATCACCATCTGATAGTTCCTTATCGCTGTTAAATACTAATAGCAATGAATCGCCCTTAGAATCACCCATTTTATTTATCATTTCTTGAGCAACTACAGATGGTGAGTTTTCGCTTATGGTCGCTCCACCCTTTTGACTTAGTACCGCATTAAAATTTGGTTGATTAATTACGAATACTATTGTAGCTATAATCCATATAAGCAATATACTAAAACGATGCTTTAATATTTTTCTCATAAATTCATCCTCCGTTAATAGTCATTGTTTTGTCGACATGTGTTTATTATATTTTGATGGATTCCTCATTTCAATCATCAATATTATAAAAGCTTGTTGGATATAAGACACATTAATAAAAACTGTCGAATAACTTATGAAGGACTATGTATAATAATTTAAGTAATTTATGAAAAGAATAGAATCAATAATATTGAATATCCTGTTTAGGAAAATTTATATGATAAATTTCTACTTAAAACCTAATATATTTTTTTCAAAAATGTGACTATATTTTCTCTTAATCAGCATTCTTTATAATTTATGTAAGCAGACCACACTATACTCGTACTTGACTTTAATTCAGCTTTCTACGAAATAAAAAAATGAACAACGCCATTAAATGACATCATTCATTTTCTAATACTATAACCTTTTTAAAATATATATCTCTAGTAATACGGCATTAATTATTTATTAATTTCAATTGTAGGAAATTTTAATTCCTTATATTTTGCAAATTTTTCTTTAACAACTGCCAAATTCTCGTCTGTATAGAAACCGCCCTGTGTATGCATAATTTCCTTTACATGATGTCCTCTACCTTCAACAGATGTACGATCACGAATTAATCCATCTTCTTGGATAACAAATTTCCATTTTCCTTCTTCTGTCTTCTCTAAGTTTCCACCAGCACCGCAAACTTGACATTCAACTGGATAATGTAGCCCGTCCCATTGCACTTCTCCAAGAATTAATGCATTTGAATGGCAATGTGGGCACCATCCCATACCTTCATCTCCAAGCCAAGTTCTTTCTTCTACTGGAGTATTTAATGATTTCATTATATTTTCACCCATTTTATGAGCACGTTCTATCATATCATCGTGTAATAAGCATTGTTTTGGTGCCGGAACTCTTGTTGCTAAATACATATCAACTACTTTAAAATCATTTGTAAAACATGTAGCCTGCATGCTTTCAAGTGCCATTGACTGCCAAGAACGAGTAGATCCCCCAACTGCAATTAAACCTGCAACTCTATCCTTATGTTCAATTGCGCCAATAAATTCTAAGAATGCTGATTCATATGCTAGATTTCTATGCATAAATTTTGAAAATGTTGCTGTTGGCATTAAGTCATATGTTGGTGCAGTTGCAATTATAGCATCTACATTTAGCATCACTTTCATAATTTCTTCCTTATCATCTTTTTTACTTAACGTACATCCAACATTTTTTCCATTACTCATTCCATGTGTACAAGCTGTACATCCTGAACATTCCATAATATTATAATCTCTTAAATTAATCATTTTAACATCTGCACCTTGTTCCTGACATGCAAGTAATGCTTCCTTTAATAAGATTTCTGAATTTGAATCTTTTCTTCCTGCTGTAATACCTAATACTGTAAAACTCATTAATACTTCTCCTTTAATAGCTCAATATTTTGTTAAAATTAGTTTATACTTTTGCATTTTCTAATTATAATTTAATAAGATAATTAGTTTTGAATTGCAAAAACAAACGATTTATCATAATTTTAGCATTATAGAAAATGTCATTCATCAAAAATAAGTCTTAAAATAATGCTCTTAAGTTTATAATGTTTAGACATTTTTTCAATTTAAGCGAAATAAGGAGAATTTAATGGAAAAGGAATACGATTTATATAAGAAAAGATATGAACTTTATGATAGTTTATTTGTTCAAAATAATATTGATGATATTCTTAGCATAGCTGAAAACTTTTTAGGAAATCCTATTTTTATTTTAGATACAAGCTATCGACTCATCACTCGTTCTCATCTAGCTAAGTGTGAAAATTCAAGCATCGAAACCCATAATGGTGAAGATTATTTATTGTCAGGTATTATTAGTTTAATGAAAGAAAATAAATGTATGGACACTATTTACAAAACAAATAATTCATTTTTTCATTATTCCGATGAAAATTTAATATTTTGCTCTATTAAAGTTAATGGAATTTCAATAGGATATATAAGTGTTCTTCAACGTAATCGTGATTTTGAAGATGAAGATTTAGAACTTACAAATATATTATCCAATTTGCTTTCTATTCAAATACAAAAAGATAATCTATTTATAAGTAACTCAGGTCTAGATGAAGAATATTATTTGATGGATTTATTGGTTAATGATATAGATAATTTAGAATATGCCAGTGAACGATTAAAATATAGTAGCTTTACTTTAAGCAAATACAATTTAATCCTTTCAATACCCTTCAAGCAGAAATATGAGGATTATAGACATAACTTTGGATTAAGAGACTTAATTCAAAGACTTAAAGGTATACTTGGAAATTGTATTTCAACCTATTATAAAGATACAATTATTTTTCTTATTAGCAGTGATAATGAACAAATTATAAGTGAGTACATAAAAGAAAATCTATTAGAATTTTTAAAACTAAACAATTTAAGATGTGGAGCTAGTATTAATTTTAATAATTTATTGGATATAAAAGATTACTTTAAGCAATCAATATGCGCTTTAAAGCTATCATTATATATGAAAATCCATAGTGATATAAGTTATTTTGAAGATTACATTGAATATTATCTTATTCATATATCTGCAAGTTCAAAAGAAAATAATGATTTACCTAGAATTGATATAACAACCTTAGTTAACCCTCTAATAAAAAAGCTTATTAAATACGACGAGAAGAATAAAACTGAATTATTTACAACTCTGAAAACCTACTTAGAATGTAATAGAAATGCCAACTATACTTCAAATAAACTAAATATACATAGAAGTACATTATTTTATCGCTTTAATAAGATTCAAAGCTTACTTGATATTTCCTTGGAAGACAGCAATAACTTATTTAAATTAGAGTTATCAATTAAGATTTTAAATTATAATAAATTTTCTTAAGCTTTACCTAAATATTATGTAACAACTTTTAATACTGCCTAATATATTGTTAGTATAACAAATGATTTTGATTAACAAAGGAGAAATGGGCTATGAAAAAGTGTTGCAAAAAATCTTGCAAGCCTTGCTATAATAACAATTACGGATATGGTAATTATGGTATGAATTATGGAAATTACGGTATGAACTATGGTAATTGCGGTGGAAACTGTGGTTTAAACTTCGGAAATTGTGGCATGAACTACGGCAACTATGGAATGAATTACGGTAATTACGGTGGATATTACGGAAACGGCTTTAATGCTTGGAATTTATGGCCATTTTTATTTCTTTAAAATATATTAATAATTATTTTATCCTCAATATTATTAATACGCTCATAAGTATATTCAATTTAAATTCTGTATTAATTTAAATAAAGGCAAGTATATTATAGTAAAAAATAGACCTAAAAGATTTATTAATTAAATCTTTTAGGTCTTGTTGTTTAAGATATAAAATTTTGCTTTATATCTTAAACAACTATTTTTATTCTCTTAGTCTTATGCTTATTACTTAAGACCTTGTTCGTAATTTTCGATCATATGTTTTACCATATATCCGCCAACATATCCATTTTGTCTTGAAGAAAGGTTTCCTTTATCCATGTTTTCATAATCGCTTAATCCAACTTCTGAAGCAACCTCAGTTTTTAATCTGTTTAATCCTTGTTTTGCTTCTGGTACTAATGTTCTATTTCTTCCACTATTATTATTTGATGACATATGCATCTACCTCCCTTAATTAATATAAATTTTGCTTGGCAGTAATATATTAACCAGTATGATAAATTATAACCCATAAAAATACTAGTAAAAGTAGCATCGATAGCTTGTATTACATACTTTTCCTTGTTTAAGAATTATATTTCATTTAAGTCCATAATCTCCTATTAGTTCGCCCTCTAAATATTAATTTTTTAATAGATGTTTATGATCATATTTTTTATCCTAATATAGAAATATTTCCATACCAATTAGAATCTTCAGGGATATTTTCATAGATTTTTGGAACAAAATATTTATGATTTCTTTGGTAAGTTACCAAAGAAATTTGAAACTTATATAGATAAACAATTTAAGAATCCGACTTATTAGATGAACAGATTTACAAAATTGCTAGAATTTTAAGCTCATATCTTTACTAGAAATCATAAATATATTTGTGTAGAAAACATTTGAAAATGAGCTGTTAAAGGTTCTTAGCTGTAGGTTGTTCCAATTTAGCTTGTCAAACTGAAAGTTGGAGCATGCTAAATTGGATACAACCTGCTGCTTAGAACCTTCAGCGATATTTTCATAGCTTTTCGGAACAAAATATTTATGATTTCGGTGAGTTATATGCATAAGTTCATGTATTAGTTGGGTTATCTATATAGATTTCAAATTTCAAGATAACTGTATATTTTTTATATATAATGCAGAAAATTAATATATAAAATTGGTTATTTATATTCTAACTACTAAATATTCGGAGGCTCATATGGAAAAAGAAATGCTTTCTCAGTATTATATATTTCTAATCTTAATACCAATACTATGTGGTACTGCTGCTAGATATATTACCCTAGTAGTTGATTACAGGCAGTATCCCAGCTATCCAAATGGATATTTAATTCATTTAGTAGCTGGATTCATATCTTCTGGAATAGGCGCTATTGCAATTCCAGCTATTCTCGAAAGGAACTTTGAAGCAATAACCTTCCTAGTTCTTGCTACTGAGCAGTTTAGAGAAGTACGAAAAATAGAAAAAGAAAGTCTTCAAGATCTTGATAATGTGGAACATGTTTTTAGAGGAGAAGCTTACATTGACGGCATTGCAAAGACTTTTGAAGCGAGAAATTATTTATCATTGTTAGTTTCATTTTTAACTAGCTTAACCATGCACCTTGTGCCTCATAACATCATTCTAATAAATATATTAAGCGGCATTTTAGCTGGAGGCATAATTTTTTATATACTCAAAAATTTTTCAAAAGGTAAATCCATTGGAGATATTGCTCAAGTAAAGCTAGCTAAGATAACTGTAAAAAATTCCGAACTATATGTAGATGATATATTTGTTACAAATCATTTAGGTACAGATAGAGCAAGAAATTTAGTTAAAGATGGCGGCATGGCAGCCATAATTTATCCTAATGAAAGACACTTTAACAGAATAATTGATCACCACGGTCAAAGGCAGGCTATAATATTTGAAGCATGCAGAATGTTAGGACTAAAAAGATATCACTATACTAAATGTGATTACGAAACAGGAAGAGTCGCTATTATGTTAGTTCCAATAATTTATAATGAAGGCTCTTTTATAGAAACAATAAAGAAAACACCTCTTCTAGAGAGTATAAAAAAGAGTTCTAGCTTAATGAAATCTAATCTTAATAAATAGAAAGGCAGGAATACCATGGGTACAGATTTTTATAATACTGGTTATGAAATAATAGCATATATAACCCTATCTAAAGATAGGGCACAAAATGGAAACCCCTTAATTTTAGTTGCCCAAACTCAAGAGGAGCAAAAGCAGTTAACTGATGATATTTCAAAGGCTTTAAGAGCAGAAGTAGTTCAACTTACTTGCGGCGATTATATGATTATTAGTAAAAACTAACTAAATAAACTTATAGAAAGTTTAAAAGTAATTTATATTAAAACTGATATTTGAATACCTAATGCTGAAAGCAGTGATTATACTTTAACATTTAGAAATATATAATTCACATATACACAGTTCTATTAGAAACAATTTTTATCTATTGGAAATTTTATATTCAATCCCGCTAAATAAAAATTCACTGGGATAGGTGTTGCATAATTATTATTTGGAAAATATAATCCTGGATCTCCTTCTAACCTATTTAATGCCAATAATATAGTATAATTAAGTTCTGTTATATTTATTTGATATTTCACAAAAGTAGCAATAGCATTACCATTAGATATAATGAATGTTAATTTATAATTAAATTCTGCTGAATTCTGTGATTGAGACTCGTTAGCTCCTTCACTTTCATCTGATTTATTACCCATTTCATCCTTTTCGGATTCCTTGGGTTTTTCATTCATTTCTAAATCAGATTGATTTTCTTCCTTATCTTCTTCACATATATTTTGAAGACATTGATGTATTAGTAAATCAATCTTTTCATCTGGATGAATTGGTTTTGTTTTGTCATACTCAATGACACCCATTTGAACTTGATTAATAAATAGACCAATTATAAATGTTGTAATGCTAATCTCAACATTAGTTTCAAGTGCTTCGCCTAAATTGCCTGTAGGCCCATTATTTGAAGCACTCGTAGTAATAAATACATATATTTTATTAACACTTCTATAAATCAATTCACCGTCTAATACCAATACATTATCATTTTCTAAATATTCGGCGCATGGTGGAATGACTGCATCTGCAAATGGATTAGGATTGCATTGTGATTTCTTTTGTTTATTTGTTTTTTTACTACCTCTGCATTTTCTATCTTTCTTACATTTACACTTCTTCATATGTATCCCTAATTACAATTAATATAATAATATAGTATGAATCACTATTAAATTATGCTCACTAAAAGCCCTATAAAATTAATTTATAAAAACTTTATTTATTAATAATGAAATCCTATTTTTTTATCCATTTGACTAGAATACAATCAAAAAAATCCTCTACTATGTATAAACTCCTCTATCTATTTTTCATACATTCTTCTATTGCGTAATTTTTATCAAGTGTTATAACTCCATTATCCAAGATAAAACAAGGTATCCCTATTCTCTTTTCATCTTTAACATCATCAAATAATGAATTTTCATCACGAATTGCAACAAATTCCTTTAAAGCTTTTATATCTTCGCAAAAATCTCTATAATCAAAGCTAATATTTTTTTCTCTCAATTCCTCTATAGCCTTTAATGTAGATGGACACACATTACTTCCATAAATCTTCATAATAAAACATCCTTTCATTTGTATATTTTGCTTTCTTAAAATATTTTTACTATGGTTCATGATTCTTCATATAGATAAAACAACTATAATCTATACTTATGCGTAACCTCACCGAAATGAATAACATACTTTTGTTCCAGTTTCTAGGTAATTCTAATGGGTGATTCTAAGGCTATAAAGTTGCACCCAAAGTGCTAGCCTCAAAGAACAAGCTTTGAACTAGCACATTTGGAACAACTTATAGCCAAAGAATCAAATCCATCAAAATTACCACTGAAACATTCCACAAAAGTATATTACTCATTTCTAGTTAGAGGATATTTCATAGTCTAAGTATACTTAATGATTGTGTTATCCATAGGGTTCCTCAATCAGAGTCGAACTTTATATAGATATCAGCCAAAATCTAATATTTATTAAGGTAATGGCTAAAGAATCTAATCCCAATACTTCAATAATTATTTTTTTCAAAATAATTATATTTATACTTTTTGATACCATAAATCAAATTTGAAATATCAAAAAGCTTGTGAATAATGTCAACTTGTTATTTGACCAATTTAAAACATCAGCTGAATACTATAACTCTAATTATTAGATGAACATATTTATAACGCTGCTAAAACTTTAAGTTAATATCTTCTCTAGAAATCATAAATATATTTGTGTAGAAAACATTTGAAACTGAGCTGGTAAAGGTCCTTAGCTGTAGGTTGTTTCATTTTAGCTTGTCACACTGAAAGTGGGAGCATGCTAAAGTGGGTACAACCTACTGCTTAGAACCTTCAGCGATATTTTCATAGTTTTTCGGAATCAAAATATTTATGATTTCGGTAAGTTACCACATAAACCCGGTTTTAATCAGGTTATCTATATGATAAACAGCTAATTTAGCTTTATTTTAAAAATCTAATTTTTTAATTTCTTCTGAAATTGTGGCATGCTCTTATACATGCTCATTAGGCTCACTACAACCAATAGTATCCATCCTATTAATGATGAAAATGCTAATAATATAACTAATATTATAATAAGCAATATTATTGATATTTTTAAAATTATACCATCTATACATTTGAGACTAGCAATAAGTCCAAGAAGTGCGTTACATATAAAAAAGGTATTTGCAATTCCCACTGTCCATTCTACAGTAATATAATTGTAGTGAATGAGGACAATAAGTATGCAATGAAATATAGTTAATACTAATAAAGCTCTTTTAGGAGATCTTTCTTCCTCTTTCTTTCTTAAAAAAGCAGGAAGCATTCCATTTTCTGCTCTTGCAGCCATTTGTCTTGTAACAGCACCTAATATCATGATCAATGTAGCATAACACAATCCTGCTGCTACAATTCCCATAACAATATAAGATAAGTTACCGAATAAAGGAATAAGAATTAAACTTACATTAATGTCTGCTTCTTTTGTAATAATTTGATTTCCTAAACTGTTCTGCAAAGCAAAAGTAGTCAATAAATATATAAAAATAACAGCTGATAAACTTATTTTCATAGCACGCATAAGAGTTTTCTCTGGATTCATGACCTCTTCAACATAACTACCAATTACTTCCCACCCTATAATTGCCCAAAATAATAGCAAAAGCGTAGAGCCAAGAGTTGTAATTGGTGGCATACCACTAGGAAAAGTTACACTATCCTGTTTTAAAAGATTAAAAACACTGCCTATAATAAGAATAAGTCCAGTAAGTGAAGAAAGTATTAAAGTAACCTTTCCCATTGCAGTTATTCCCATTAATAGTACAACTATATTAAGAAATAATAGTATAAAAATAACAAGTGTTCTATAATTATTTGCTCCCGGAAACATATTGCAAATAAATCCAGAAGCCGTATACAAAACAGCTACAGGTCCAAAGCAGACAGCTGCTGTCAAATAATTCGAAGATAATTCTCTAAAATTTTGTCCAAGCTTCTCACCTATTACCACATTCACCCCTTCATTACTCAAAGTTAATATACTCATTTTTGTAAATATGTAAGCAAATATAATGCCCATAAGCATAGTTATTATCCATGCAATAATAGCTTTATCTCCAATCATATGAATTGCAATAGGTGGTAAGAGTACAATACCTGAACCTAAAATTGGACCTATCATTAGTCCACTTATAGAAATAGTATTTAGTTTTTTATTCATTTTTCCCCTCCTTGATGTTGATTATCTTATTATAAGAGGGGTTAATCCATTTGTAAAATTGAAATTTTAAATGCAGCATATCAATAATTTTGATGATTAAAAATTTTCTATCTAATAAAACAATCCAAGTGATCTTAGTTATGCCTAGGATTCACTTGGATTGTTAAATCTATCTATATTTTAAAATTTAAAACTAATTCAGTTAATTTTTCTGCTGTTTCTGCTTGATGTTGAGCTACTTTAGCAACCTGTTCTATTGCTTTATTAGTTTCATCTATACCTACTTTAATTTCCTCCGAACTGTTTTTAGTATCTTTCATATTTTCAGCAATAGTTTGTACAACTTCAGAAATCTCTTCTGTAGATGCATTTAACTCCTGTGACATTGATGCAATATTTTGTGATAAGTCACTAATATATGCAGCATCATTTTCATATTTATTTCCTGTCTCAATTAATAAATCATAATCTTTTTTAACATTCTCATTGACAAAATGTAGTACCTCCTTTGAGTTGCCTGATAGATTATTAAAGGCAGCTTGAACATTTGAAACTACATTTTGAATATTCTTAACATAATCTGCTGATTGCTCAGCAAGTATCCTTACTTCATTTGCAACTACCGCAAATCCCTTTCCTTGTTCTCCAGCTCTTGCAGCTTCAATATTTGCATTCAAGGCTAATAAATTTGTCTGTTCTGCTATTGATGCTATTGATTGTGCAATTATACCTATTTCACTAACTACTTTTCCTTGCTCTATTGCATTAAGTATATTATTTTGCTTTTCTTCATACAATTCATCTGTAGCTTTCATAGAGCTAATTCCAGTTTCCTTTACTTCAGTAGCTCTTTCCTTAATTTCGATAGACTGATGACTACTTTCAGTTGAATTCGAAGCCAGCTGAGTTATTCCAGAATTAACTTCTTCCATTGTTGAAGCTAACTCCTCTGTAATTGAATTTATACCTTGTATATTTTCTACTATTCCAGATGTATTCTTATCTATGCTTTCAAAATTGCTTGATAATTCTTCTAATGTAGCAGATAATTCTTCACTAGATGCTGTTACGCCCTGAGCCTGAATCACAATATTTTCAATCACTGATTTGATTTTTTCTTTTGCATTATTTAATGCTCTAATTAACAATCCTAATTCATCATTATTTTCACTTTCTATTGAGTATGTTAAATCTCCATTTCCTAAAGCTTCTGCAAATAATAAAACTTTTTTAATTATCATAGATATATATATTGATAATCCTGTCCCTATGGCAATAGCCAAAATAATCCCCACTATTAGAATTGCATGCATTATATTAGTTGTTTTGCGATAATTTTCTTTTGCACTGCTATAAGCTTCATCTGCTTGTTTTTGGTTTATTTCAACCAAGTTATCAAGATGTTTTGATATAATTTCTGTAGTTTGGTTAATTTCAGATAATTTAATTTTTGCTTCTGAATAATTCCCATTTTTAAGTAACTCAAAAAGATTGTCTTTTTCAGTTGCAAACTTATCTCCTAAAATAGAATTAAGATCATCAAACTCTTTCTTCTCATCATTTGACATGCTGCTATTACCAAAAGCTTCAACTACAGCTGAATTTTTAGTTTTGATTTGATCAAGTTGTTGTAGCGCTGTTTGTACCTTGGAATTATCCTGTTCTAGAACTACATCATTAACAATTTTAATTTCAATTAAAAAGTTCTCTTTAACCGAATGTATTTCATCAATACTTTTTAAATCATCAGAATATATTTGTTCTATACTGCTCTCAGTATTTGATAGACCAAACTTTCCGAAGAAACCAGTTATACCAATTAGTATAACCATACTCATAAAGCCAATTAATAATTTTGTTTTTATGGATACATTCTTTATCATCAGTATACCATCTCCCTTTATAATAAAATTTTAAAGTTTATAATAATTTGCAGCTTATTTCAAACCTTTACTAAATTATATTTTATCAAAAATTGTTAAAATATAATAGCATTTCGACATAAATTTTTCTAGTTATGACAATTTTATATTTTTTTATTTATATAAATTTTATTATCATGCTGCTAATTTAGATTATAAATATTTAGTTTTTAACCATATATACCTATACATTTCCTTTTTACACAAAGTGTGCATCATAGAGTGTCGTTATACAATGTTTTATTTTTTTCCAATTAAATTAAATAGGCTAGTTATTCATTTGCATAACTAACCTTAAAATTTTACTCATTTATAGAATTTATATTAATCCACTCTCCAAATTTTGTTAGCGTGTTTTTTTATTTTGAAGGAGTGAAAGCTTCTATAACAGCAGTTTCCTTATCTTCTGTTATTGCTCCTCCACATCTTTTTTTAATGCATATCTCTTGTTCGGTTTAATTATAGGAAATTATTGTTACAGTTCTGTAACAGAGATTTATCAATAATGTTACAAATTTACGAATCTTTATCATATTATATAAATATTACATTCATAGCCTTCTGAACAACATTTTCTACAGTAAAGCCAAATTTCTCAAAAACTTAAATTTGCTTCATTCTCTTTTTAAAATGCATCTATTTACTGCACCTTTTTATATTGTTATCTTTTTTATTGGTTCATTTTTAAATTATTTTATGTTTTAATTTATGGCTATGTTTAAGAATAATATTATATTATTTTTAAGGGAACTTTTTATAGGTTCCCTTAATTTACATTTTAAGAATTTTCTTCATTAATACATTTACTCAATATAATATTTATGTGCCATTAAATCTTCTTCGCTGATACACTTAACATCTTTATAACTCCTTGATAGAGCATACTTATACATATCCGATACTAATTGGCTATCTTTACACCAAAACATAACATATGAGCAGTCATATACTGCAAGTATAATCTGACAATCACTATCTAAAAACTCTTCATATTTCGATACTTCCTTAATAATTCCGTCTTTTAAAAAAGCCCTCAAAGTCAGAAATACCATATAATAAGTATTATTTTTTGAACTTTCAAATAGTCGCTCCCCAGATAGTATTCTATCATCATCATCAAATAAGAACGCATTTGTAAATTCATTATCGTGTAGTAGGTGTATTTCATCATTATCAACTAACCATTGATAATAATTAGTTGGCAAGGGTTGTAATATATCAGATAGATAATTTCCGTATTCATTTGGAATTTCAAATCTTACTCCCATATTTTTCATTTAGTTATCCTCCAAACTTATTGGTAAATATTCATTTTATATAGGTTATACATAAGTTGCTTCTCTTACACTAAAATCTCTTAATTTTGTATCAGTATGAGAAGTATGAGATTGCACTAATAAATTTTTGCTCTTAATGGTGTCTTTTTCTGTATTAAAGACTTCTAATCACTTAAACCAATACATATAGTTAGCAAGATATTTGGTTGCAACACCGTTAAACCTATCCATCAATTTCTTTAGTTTGCTATGGAAAGCGTTAATGTACTGTATATACTATATTCCTTCGTTATTGTTTATCACTCTTGATTTGTTGAAGTTCTATACCTAAGTTTTGTGCAAATTAAATGTAACTCTTGTGTAAGTAATTACAAAGTATGGCTTCTTCATCAATTCTATCTCTAAAGAGTGTTTCTAAATCAGTATGTTTCATTCTTCCTTTGCATATAAGTTCCGTAATGAGGTTTCCTGTTCTATCCACAGCACAAATTACACTCACTTGTTCCTTTGATATTCCTCTTTTTTCTTTTTTCATCTTTATTGCTATAAATACCCTTAACGCCTTTGAATGGGCTTTTCGTGGCATTGTAAAAGTGGTACTTTTCTTATGGTCACCCTTAAAAGACTCTCTAAAAAAAGCCTCGTCAACTTCTATGACACCACCTACACTTCAAATTCCCATATATGCTCTTAAAGCGTCTAAAATCTTATACACCCAATAGAATGATGTAGGTATGCTTATTCCAACTTCTTTGGCACATTCTTTTAATTAAACTATTCTCTTTACTAAACCTTCTTTCATTTGCAGAGTAATAGAAATAATAGAACCATGAGTTATTTTTTGTCTCATGGTTCTATTTAACTACTAGATATAATTTATCTTTTCTTTAGATTATAGCCTAAAAATTATTTGCTCTCATTAACAATGGCAATACTGTTACTTGAGCCTATTCTGCTTGCTCCTGCATTTATCATATCCATAGCTGCTTTGAAGTCTCTAACTCCACCTGATGCCTTTACACCTAAATCTGGTCCAACAGTTTTTCTCATCAATGCTATATCTTCTTTAGTTGCTCCAGCAGTAGAAAATCCTGTTGATGTCTTAACAAAATCAGACTTAGCTTCTTTAGCTATCTCACAAACTTTAACTTTTTCTTCATCAGTTAATAAACATGTTTCAATAATAACTTTAACTAACGCTTTTCCTTTGGCTGCATTTACTACAGCTTCTATATCTTCTTTAAGTAAACTATAATTTTTATCTTTTAATGCCCCAACATTTATAACCATATCTATTTCGCTCGCACCATTTTCAATAGCTTGAGATGTTTCAAATGCTTTCGCTTCCTTTGTCATAGCTCCAAGTGGAAATCCTACTACAACACAAGTTTTTACTTCACTTCCTGCAAGTTCAGTACTTACTAATTTTGCATAACATCCATTTACACAAACTGAAGCAAAATTGTATTCTTTAGCTTCTCTGCATAATCTTTTTACATCCTCTACTGTCGCTTCTGGTTTTAATATTGTATGATCTATATATTTAGCAATATTCATATTTCATTACTCCTTAAATTTATTTTATAACTATATATTTTACAATTCATAATTCACAATTCACAATGCACGATGCACAATGAACAATGCACATTTCGTAATTCACAATTACGAATGAAATTCTTGTAATATTATTCGAATTATAACATGCAGTTTATGGTTTAGATTGATTAAATAACAAGTTGATACTAGTGACAAATTACAGGTGACAAGTGATTCACTTATCACTTACTCAACGAACGTATCTGAGTCGAGTTTCCGCTAACGGTTGGTTCAATTAACGCTTGTGAAGTGAGAATCCAAAATTTTCTTTTGGGTTGTCGAACTTCCTCAGCGAATGTAATGAGTCGAGCTTCCCTAGGAAATTGGGAGCAAGCATTAGTGGTGCAACCTGCAATTTAGAACTTTCAGCGAAATTTTCGCAGTCCTGTGAAATAACAATCTTTCTTCTTTCTATTAACGAGTACCTTTTTCGTATGGAACTCCATCAGCTTTTGGTGCAACTGATTTTCCTACAAAAAGAATTAATACTACAATTGTTAGAATGTATGGTAGCATTGCAAGTATTTGCGAAGGAATAGCAAAGTTTCCGCCTCCTAATACAACTGTTAATGCTTGAGCAAATCCAAATAATAAGCAAGCTCCGTATGCGCCATGTGGAGTCCATTTGCCAAAAATAACTGCTGCTAATGCAATAAAGCCTTGACCGCTAATTGCTGTTGGAGTAAATTGCGCTATTATTGCAAGTGTCATAGATGCTCCACCAAACCCTGCAAGTATTCCAGAAATCATAACACACACGTAACGAGTTGCAGTTACACTTATTCCAAGAGTATCTGCAGCTGCTGGATGCTCTCCTACAGCACGAATACGTAATCCCCATTTAGTTTTATATAAAATAAACCAAATAACTACTGTAATTAAAATCGCTATAAAAACTGTAATATCTACGCCAAATACTTTAGGTAATTTAGTAGCTACTGGTTTAGTCATAGTAGCTCCTTCAAATAATAATCTACATGTAAATAAAGAGAAACCTGCACCCAATAAATTTATAGCAATACCTGATATTGTCTGATCCGCATTGAATGTTATAGATGCAACTGCATGCAATAAAGCCATTATTCCACCTGCAATTCCTGCAGCTAAAAATCCAAGCCATGCATTTCCAGAATAATATCCTACTGCCGCACCAGTAAATGCACCTATAGTCATCATACCTTCAATTCCGATATTTACAACTCCAGAACGTTCAGAAACAACTCCTCCTAATGCTCCAAATATTAACGGTGCTGAGTACATTAGTGTAATACCTATTAATAGTGCAATACTATTTAACATTCTTTTCACCTCTCTTTAAAAGTCTGTCAGCTAAAGCAGGTACGATCTTAGTTAATGCTACGAAAAATACAATAGTACCTATCATTATATTTATTATTTCTGATGGTGCACCTATAGCAGATTGTACAGATTGACCTCCATATAATAATCCACCATATAATAATCCTCCAAATATACATCCAATAGGTGAACTTCCTGCAATTAATGCAACTGATAATCCGTTAAATCCGTTATTTTCAAAAGCAGCCATAGTTGATAACTTATGAGGTGCTGTGCCTGTAATAGCTAGTGCTCCAGCAAGACCTGATAATGCACCTGCAATTACCATTGATTGAATTATATTACGATTAACATTTATTCCAGCAAATTCTGCTGCATCTTTATTTAATCCAACTGCACGTAATTCATAACCTTTTGCCGATTTATATAATAAAATCGATATAACTACAGCCATTATAATAGCAATGATGATTCCAATATTAACATCTGTTTTTAGCAACACTTCTGATAACCATTTGTGATGAGAAAGAAATTCCATTCCAGCATCAGAAGTCTTCCAATTACCAAGTATAGTAGTAAATCCAGATTCATTAATCATATAAGTACTTGTTGAATCTGGTTGGTGAAATACATCTGTTGATACAACGAAATTAGATAAATATAATGCAATCCAATTCAGCATTATACTGGTTATAACTTCATGTATTCCGAATTTCGCCTTAAGAATTCCGACAATTCCGCCAAACACTGCTCCAGCAGCTACACCAGCTAAAATTACTAAAGGAATTTGTAATACTGCTGGCAAATTTAATTTGATTCCAACTATAGTTGATGCAATTGTACCTACTATATACTGACCTTCTGCTCCAATATTAAATAATCCTGTTTTGAAAGCAAATGCAACACTTAAACCAGTTAAAATAATAGGAGTGGCCTTAATAATTGTATTAGATATATATTTAGGTTTTGAAAAAATACCTCCAAAAAGTGCACTAAAAGCATCTATAGGATTATAGCCAGCAACACCTAGTACTATTGATGCAACAATAAATCCAAAAAATATTGCAATGAATGTTGAAGTAACTGGTTTTTTAAGAATTTTTACTACTATCTTCACTATGTTTACCTCCCGCCATTAGCAAGCCTATTGTATTTTCATCAACTTCACCTTGTTTAAAAGTACCTACAATAGTTCCTTCAGAAATTACAGCTATAGTATCAGAAACATTCATAACTTCATCAAGCTCTAATGAAATTAAAAGAACAGCTTTTCCTTTATCTCTTTCTCTTATTAATGTTTTATGAACATATTCAATTGCTCCTACATCAAGTCCACGAGTTGGCTGCACTGCAATTAATAAGTCTGGATCATTATATACTTCTCTGGCAATTATAACTTTTTGCTGATTTCCTCCTGATAGACCTCTGATAGGTAATGATTCACAGTTATCAGGCCTTATATCATACTGCTTTATAAGCTCCTTAGTATGAGCCATAATTTTATCTTTAACCAATAATCCATTCTTACAATATGGTTCACTTTTATATTTTTCTATTACCATATTTTCAGCAACACTAAAATCTAGTACAAGCCCACGTTTTTGCCTGTCTTCATGTATTGTTGAAACTTTATTTTTGATAACGTTTTCCACTGTAGTATTTTGTATCTCTACTCCATTTATTTTAATGGTACCTTTTTCGGATTTAGCAAGACAAGTTATAGCTTCAATTAATTCTTTTTGTCCATTGCCGTCAATTCCTGCAATACCAACGATTTCACCTTTACGTACTTTAAGTGATAAATCTTTAACTGCATCTAACTTTCTTTCATCTTTTACAGTTAAATTATCTATTTCAAAAACAACCTCATCTGGTTTTGCAGCTTCTTTGTCAACGATTAACTTGACTGCATGACCTACCATCATTGTTGCAAGATCTTCTCTTGTTACTTCCTTAACATTTACTGTATCTATGTATTTTCCTCTACGTATTATTGTGCAAACATCAGAAGACTCCTTTATTTCTTTTAATTTGTGTGTAATTATAATTATTGTTTTTCCATCAGCAATAAGGTTATGCATGATGCCTATTAAATCTTGAATTTCTTGTGGAGTAAGAACTGCTGTCGGCTCGTCCAATATTAATAAATCAGCTCCACGATATAAAGCTTTTAATATTTCAATACGCTGCTGCATACCTACTGAAATATCTTCAATTTTTGCATCTGGATCTACATCTAATCCATACTTTTTAACAATGTTTAATATTTCTTCTCTGGCTTTTTTCATGTCTAATATTCCACATTTTTTTGTAATTTCACTACCTAACACTATATTTTGTGTTACTGTAAAATTTTCAACTAACATAAAGTGTTGATGAACCATTCCTATTCCATTTTCAATAGCTATATTAGGATTTTTAATATTTATCTTTTCACCATTAAGATATATTTCACCTTGATCAGCTTGATACAATCCATAAAGGATATTCATAAGGGTACTTTTGCCTGCACCATTTTCTCCTAGTAGTGCATGAATTGTACCTTTTTTAATATCAAGGTTGATATTATCTAAAGCACAGAACGAGCCAAACGTTTTTGTAATCCCACGCATTTGTACTGCATATTGTTTGCTAATTTCCATACCTAATCCTCCTCTATTATATAAGGCTTTGCCGGCAAACCGTTAAGTTACCAGCAAAGCCTACCTCCACTACTGTCTTAATAGTTATTATCTACTTTAAGTTTAAATTATTATTTTTTTAAAAAATCATTGTAAGTTTGTTCATTGTAAGGTGGAACTATTGTACCATTTTTAATCTTGTCTTGAACTTCCATAGTTGCTTTATATACTGCTGGATCCATATTTTTGTTTTCAGTTGGAATTCCTACAGCATTTTCTTTTAATCCATAAGTATAAGTTTTACCACCAATTTTGTTTCCACTCATAGCTTCTTTAGAAACATTTTCAACTGCAACACTTGCAAGTTTTAATGCTGATGTTAATACATTATCAGGAGCTAAATATGCTTGATCACGGTCAACACCTATTGCAAATTTATTTGCTTCTTTAGCTGCTTCAATTACACCTACTCCTACTCCACCTGCTGCATGGAATACGATATCGCATCCTGATGAGAACATCTTGTTTGCAATTGCTTTACCTTTTGATGCATCAGAGAAACTTTCAGCATATTGAACATCTACAGTAATATCTTTACCTAATTCTTTTGCTGCATATTGAACACCAGCTTGGTATCCATATTGGAATTGATCTATAATTCCACTTTTTATACCACCAACAAATCCAACTTTACCTGTTTTTGTTGTTTTAGCAGCTGCATAACCTACCATAAATGAAGGTTCTTGTGCATTAAACATAACGCCTGTAACATTAGCTGGAGTATCATCTCCATATGAATTATCAACTATAGCATAACTAACATCTGGATTTGATTTAGCTGCCTTTGTTATTGCATCTGACATTGCAAAACCAATACCCCAAACTAATTTATTACCAGCATCAACAGCTTTATCTAGATTTGTAGCATAATCTGATTCTTGCTTAGATTCTAGATAACTTGCTTTCCCTCCAGCATTATTCTTTTCAAAATTTTGCAATCCTTCCCATGAGGATTGATTGAAAGATTGGTCATTTACACCACCTGTATCAGTTACCATTGCAACTTTAAATTCCTTATTACCACCAGTAGTTCCTTTATCAGTTGTATTGCTTCCTCCACTTGATCCGCAACCAGCCATAGTTCCCATAATCATTGTTGTCATTAATAATGCAATTACTTTTTTCATGATACTTCCTCCTATAAACTTTATTATTTTGCTATTTCAAGAGCAATTTTCATCATTTCTGTAAAACTTAATTGTCTATCTTCTGCTGAAAGTGATTCTCCTGTTAATACTGAATCTGAAATTGTAAGTAAACATAATGCATTCTTTCCTGCTTCTGCAGCATTCATATAAAGTGCAGCTGCTTCCATTTCTATTGCTAGGACTCCCATACTCTTCCACTTTTCTGTTGCTGTTTTATCAGCACTATAAAAAGTATCAGAAGATAATATGTTTCCTACAACAACATTTATATTGTTTTCTTTTGCTGCTTCAACTGCACTGCTAACTAAATCAAAACTTGCAATAGGAGCAAAAGTTCCTGGCAGACCATATTGATGTGCGTAGTTAGAATTAGTAGATGCTCCTAAACCGATTACAACATCACGTAGGTGCAATTTTTCAGATATACTTCCTGCTGTTCCAATTCTAATAATATTATCTACATCGTAAAAATTAAATAATTCATAGCTATAAATACCTATAGATGGCATTCCCATGCCGCCTCCCATAACAGAAACACGCTTTCCTTTATAAGTTCCAGTATATCCAAGCATATTTCTTACTGTATTAAATTGAGTAACATCTTCAAGAAAGTTTTCTGCAATAAATTTAGCTCTTAAAGGGTCTCCTGGCATTAATACTGTTTTTGCTATTTCTCCTAGCTTTGCCCCATTATGGGGAGTTGGTACATTTGTCATATTTCTGTCCTCCAAAATCTTGTTTTTAATATTGTAAAATGTTCTTTTCACCTAGTTTAATCTTCATTAGAACTGACTTTTTAAATAGCTCTGATGCAAATTGTATACAAGGCCCTCCTATTAGGGCTGCAATAACTGTTACAGCCCCTGCTTTTCCTCCTAGTATAAAACCAATTATAAGCGATGTAACATCACAAATTACTTTTGCCGTTCTATATTGAGATTTCATTTTGTCTTTTAATATCATAGCTAAACTTGTAAAAGGATCTAATCCAATATTTATTGCTATAAAGATTCCTAATCCTGTAAACAGCATTAAGGATCCACATACAGAACTTAATATTCTCCACTCTAAAACATTAGGCAAATTCATATATTCATAAAGCTTTGAGCCTATTCCAACGAAGGTTCCCATTGGAATAGTATATATAAATGTTCCTATATTTATATACTTTCTGTTAATTAATAACGATAATATTATTATTGCGTAATTTACCACATTTGTTGTCATTCCAAGTTCACTTTGTGGAAGACCAATTGCACTACGAACTCCATCATATAGAATTGCAACTGCATCATTTCCAAGCATTGCAGCTGAATTAAATGCAATTCCAAATCCTACAAGAGCAACTCCAACTAACGCTATTAAAATATTTATAAGAAGAACTTTAAATGATTTTTCCTTTAGCGTATTAACTGTACTCATCATTAGTTAAATATCCTTCCTGTAATACTATACTAACTTGCTTAGTACTGATTCACCAATTGTATTCTCAGGCATCTTTACTCCAAAGTTTTCTGCTATTGTAGCACCAATTGCTGCAAAACTATCGCTTGTTTCCATTAATCCACTTTCAGTCATAGATGGCGAATAAGCTAAGAAAGGAACATGTTCACGTGTATGATCAGTACCTTTATAAGTTGGATCATTACCATGGTCTGCTGTAATTATTAATAAATCATCTTCTTTTAATTTATCTAATACTTTTCCTAAATTAACATCAAACTTTTCTAATTCTTCAGCATAACCAACTGGGTTCCTTCTGTGTCCCCATAAAGCATCAAAGTCTACTAAGTTAACAAAGCACGATCCTTTAAATTCTTTATCCATTATTTCTAAAGTTTGTTCCATTCCATGAACAGAACTTTTTGATTTATTTGATTCTGTTATACCTTCACCATCAAATATATCGTTTATTTTTCCAACTGATATTGAAGCAAATCCATTATCTTTCAATGCATTCAATGCAGTTGCTCCATATGGTTTTAAAGCATAATCATGTCTATTACTTGTACGTTTGAATTCACCTTTTTTCATTCCTAAATATGGTCTTGCAATAACTCTTCCAACTTTCCATTCATCTTTAAGAGTTAATTCTCTTGCAATTTCACAGCAACGATAAAGTTCATCTAAACCAAAAGTTTCTTCATGACCACATATTTGTAAAACAGAATCAGCTGAAGTATAAACGATCATATCTCCTGTTTTTATTTGATGTTCGCCAAGTTCATCTAATATTTCTGTTCCACTAGCACTTTTATTTCCAACTATTTTATGACCTGTTCTTTTTTCAAGTTCATCTAATAGCTCTTGTGGAAAACCTGTATCAGTAAATGTTTGGAATGGTGTCTCTATTTTTAACCCCATCATTTCCCAGTGACCAGTCATTGTATCTTTTCCAACACTTGCTTCCTTCATTTTCATAAAATGAGCTAAAGGCTTTTCAACTGCTTCAACATGTTTGATTGGATGTAAATTAGCTAATCCTAATCTTTGTAAGTTTGGAATTTTAAATTCATCTACTGACTCTGATATATGCTTAAGTGTATCTACATTAACATCACCATACTCTTTTGAATCATTCATTTCTCCAATTCCAAGTGAATCTATTACTATTGTGAAAATTCTATTATATTTCTTCATAACTCCATCCTTTCAAAACCAATTAAGTTTATATTTCATTTTATATTTAATACTTATTCCAAAATTAAATTTTTATTATTTTAGATCTTCTTCTGTAAATGACATTGGTAATAATTCTTCGATATCTGTAATTTTTTCAGTTTTTTTATTAGATAAAACTATTGGAGTATGTTTTTCTAATAATTCCACTAAAACTTGCCTGCATGCACCACAAGGAGTTGCTAGCGTATTTCCATCACTTACAATGGCAATTGCTTTTACATCCTCTTTACGATATCCATTTGAATATGCTTGAAAGATTGCATTTCTCTCTGCACAATTTGTTAAACCATAAGATGCATTTTCAATGTTTGCTCCTATAAAATATTTATTATCTTTAGTAACAACACAAGAGCCAACCTTATAATTTGAATAAGGAGAATATGCATTTTCCATAGCTTTAAAAGCTCTTTCTAAAATATCTTCATACTCTTTCATTTCATATTCCTTTCCGAAAGATCAAACACTTTCTTACTTAGTTTCTCTCTCTTTGTCAGCTTTTATTAATTTTCTAATTCCCTCAATTGCAACTTCTATAGCTGTTTCTGTATCATGCACTTGTAGATTTTCAAGTCCTGCCTTTTCACGTTCTTGATTTGCAACAACTAAAAATACTGAACCTACTCTTACTTTTAAATAGCTTCCTACTACAAATAAAGCTGCTGATTCCATTTCAGAAGCAAGGCATCCACATTTCATCCATGCATCCCACTTGTTTAAAAGATCATAACTTACTGGCTTAGTTTCTGGCGAATGTTGGCCATAAAATGAATCTTTACATTGAACTACTCCAACATGATAATTTTTATTTAAATCTTTTGACGCTTGCACAAGTATGCTTGCAACATCAAAGTTTGCAATAGCTGGAAATTCGATTGGCGCATATTCTTTACTAGTACCTTCTGCTCTAATTGCACCAGTAGCAATAACTACATCGCCACCTTTAACATTTATATCCATTCCGCCACATGTACCAACTCTTACGAAAGTATCTGCTCCGCAATTTACTAGTTCTTCTAATGCTATAGCAGCTGATGGTCCACCAATTCCTGTTGAAGTAACACTTACTTTTACACCATCTAAAAATCCAGTGTAAGTAACATACTCTCTATTATCAGCAATTAATTTTGGATCATCAAAGTATGCAGCAATCTTTTTACATCTCTTTGGATCCCCTGGTAATATTACGTATTTACCTACATCTCCTTCTCTCACATCTATATGATATTGTTTCCCAGAACCTTGTGAATAATTCATTATAATACCTCCATTTATTTCACGATTCGCTTTCAGAATACGGTTTCAACATTACGTTAAAAAATGTTGGACATCCTTAATACTTGTCTATTAAGTTGTATTATTGTTTGTACTCAAAGAATAGCATGTCTGTTATTTCATGTCAAGCATTTTATTCATGATAAATTCCGAAAATTCATTCAATTTCAAAACTATGTCAAAAGCCTGTTAGTACAAGCTTTTAGAAGGACAGGCTGTGCACAAAATAACTCTAATAATTTAATTGCCAATATTGTTTAATTGACGTTATAATTAAGTATAAAACAAATATTTCAGTTGAAAATTTGTAATTCAATATGTATACTTGTCTAGACAGGGTTATATCTGTAGAAAGGTGATATTTTTATGAATGATGAATTTGATATAGTTGAAAAGCCAAAAGAATTAAGATATGTAAGTGTATATAATCAACTTTTTAAAATGATAAATGAAGGTACTTTTCCAGAAGGAAGTAGATTACCCTCTGAACCTGAACTATCTAAATTAATTGGTGTTAGTAGAACTACGCTAAGACAGGCACTTGCACTACTACAAGATGATGGATTAGTAAATAATATAAGAGGTAAGGGAAATTTTATAGTAAAATCTAAACCTAAAAAAGATCTTGGTTTAGAAACAATGGGACACCCCGTATACAAGTGCATAAATGATGTCATTGATGAAGTTAAAATTCAATTAAGGATAGAGCCATCTACTGACTATTTTAATCAAATTCTTGTAAAGAAAACTGCTGCTGTAGTATTAATAGATAGATGGTATAAATCTGAAGGTCAAGCTATAGCTTATACGTTTACTTTGCTGCCAATTGAAACTATTTCAAAATTTAATCTTGATTTAAACAATGAGGATATGATTTTAGAATTTCTAGAAAAGGATATTTACGAAATATCTAGTGACATACTAGTTGAAATAAAGTATTCAACTTCTGGAAACTTTGCTGCTAAAACGTATCCAATTTCGCCAGAAAATCAATTTCATCTTATACAGGAAACTCTTTATAAAGATTCAGAATTTCCTATTGCTTCTAATAAGCATTATTTACCGATAAAAACTAGTTCAATTAAGTTTCATCCAAAAAAACAATAGGTTAATTATAGATACCACAACCAAGACCTGAACTCATGGATATATCTCGCCGAAATAAGAATTATGCTGTTGTTCCAGTTTCTAAGGAAGTTATGATGGATGATTCTAAGATCACAAGTTGTACCCAAGATGCTAGCCTCAAAGGCAAGCTTTGAACCAGCATACTTGGAACAACTTTTAATCTAAGAATCAAAACCATCCAATTTCTAATGAAACATTTCACAAAAGCATAATTCTTATTTCTAGTTTGGATATATTTCATAGTATAAATCTAGCTTATAATTGGGTCATCTATACGGGTTTCCGCAATGAGAGTCGAACTTATGTGGATATCATCTGAAATTCAATACATATTTGTTTTGTAATTATTGTATGCTAATATCACAGGCCATATGCTTTAGGAATTAAAATAAGAATGATTTACTAAAATTAATAAATCATTCTAAGTTCGTGGTGAAATTTATTTAATAAGGAGAAATAATATTTCAACTACACTATATTATATATTATAGAATAAGCGCTTAAATCGTGTTAAAAATCAAAAAACTTATTTTGAGCATATTAATGTTCTCCATAGAGATTTAAAGAAATGGGTGAATAGGTTTAATGGTGTTGCAACAAAATATAGTAAGTAAAATTATACTAAGTGGTTCAAAGTAATGAAAAACATTCATATATTAAAATAAACGATTAAAAAAATAGAGAGCCGTTATATGTACAGCATGTGTGATATTTTGTAAATTATGTTATAATAAGTGTTGTTAAAAAATTGTAATCTGATAAACAATATTTAATTATTACGTATTTATAGGATGGAGAGTATATATGGGAATACAAGTATTAATAGCATGTATTGCAACTATTGCAGTTGTTATATTTCAAGTAGTTTTTACGATGTGGGAATCTAATCCTTATAAAGAGATTTATTATAAACTTCTTTTAGAATTGAGTAAATCTCCTAATGATCCTGAATTAAAGAAAAGAGCTATAGAAGCAGGAAATCAATATTATAGTAGAATAAAATCTTACTCAATAGGAAGTTTTAGAGGTGCTGTAGCTTCTGCAAGGGTAAAGACGTTAATAGGTCCAATAGATGAAAAGATATTATTTGAAGATATGACTAAAATAGTTAAGATAGATAAGCATTAATATGAAATATTAATTTATGAATTAGCAAAAAAGATATATGGAGGTTTCATATGAATATACTAACATTGACTTGCAACATAGGTATTCCAGTAATAATGATTTTCGTAGGACATTTATATCAATGCAATTTATATAAAAAAATAGACAATATATTGGGTTTAATTATGCCTATGGCAATGCTTTTTACTGGCTTTTCAGATGATAAAAAGACTTCTTTTTCTAAAGCTTCAGAAACATTAGCTTTGACTAATAGAAAATGTGGTTTAATATGGAGTATTTCAGGAGTATGCACATTGATACTTGCTATAATATTTCTAATATTAAATTATTCTATAAGTATTGCCTTATTAGAATTTGAATGTTTAATATTAGTTGCAGTATTTGCCACTGTAGAATATATTTCAAAAAGAACTTTTCACAGAAACTGATAAACAATGTTGTTATATTAAGTATCACAGGTGGGCAATCCCACCTATAATTTTTATAACGCTACATTTCAACACTATATTAAAGCATAGCATTTTATAAAAATATTGTGATAAGTGAAATTGCTGAAACTATTTGGATTAAGGCAATTGCTAAGGCATAAAGTGCAGCTTTCTTTCCTATTTTTATAAGTTGTCTAAAATTCACTCTCATCCCTATTCCCGCAAGAGCAATTACTTCAAAGTTGCTACTTATTAATTTAAATATATTAGAAATATTCATTGGAAAAACTCCAGCAGTAAATGCTAAGCACATAATGAAAAAAGCCAATACATACCAAGGTATTTTTATTTTTGAATTTAATGTTCCGCTTTCTTCTCTCCTAGATTTATTTTTCATTTTTCCTAATATTAATACAACAACAACTAAAAATATTATTCTTACTATTTTAAATATTGTAGATAAATCCTTAACTTGTTCATTTACTAGGCTTCCACTGCCAACAACTTGTCCTACAGATTGAAGTATTCCTCCTATTAAAGCAGAGGTCCTTATTGTTTCTAATGAAAATATCACTTTAGCTATAAATGGAAGAACAAGCATTAATACCGTTCCTGTAACATTTACTATAGTTATTGCTATGCCTTTTTCACTATCTCCCGCTCCTATTACTGGCGCGGTAGCTGCTATGGCTGAGGAACCACAAACTGCATTTCCACTTGCCATTAAAAAACTAAAATTCTCTGAGAATTTAAGTCTTTTTCCAATTAAAATTACAAGTGCTATAGTAATACTCATTTGAAATACTATAAATGATATTCCTGAAAAACCTAATTTTAATATAGTTTGAATTCCCAATGTTCCGCCTAACAGAACTATAGAATATGACAATAGTTCACTTTCTGCGAATTTTGATCCCTTTTCATATATTTTTCTATTGCAAAATGTATTTCCTGCTGCCATTCCAATGAATATTGCTAGAGATGCTGCCCCTATGCTAGGTACATAATTACTTAAATACTTTGCGATAAATGCGATTATTGTACATATTATAATTCCTGGCAAAACTTCTAAAACCTTATCCATTCCTCTTGATAATTTCTTATCTCTAATTATATTTAAACTCATTCATATCACCTTCTAAAATATTTATCTGAATATGAAGTACTTCTTTTTCTATTTTTAGTATATTAGGTGTATAATCATAAGTAAAATATATATATTCTATAATAATGATTAGTAATATTAATGATTAAGAAAGGATGATCCCATGCTTGATGAATTAAAAACTTTTATAGCAGTTGTTGAATGTAAAAACTTCACTAAAGCTGCAGAATCTATTAATCTATCCCAACCTAGTGTAAGTTTACATATTAAGCATCTTGAGGAGTATTTTAATACAACTTTAATTCAACGTTCAATAAAGCAGAAAAATATAAATATAACTCAATCTGGGTATTTACTCTATGAACGTTCAAAACAAATGGTTAAGCTGCTAAATGATACTAAAAATGATCTGTTAGGTTATGGAAATGTTGTAAAAGGTCAGCTGCATATAGGGGCTAGTTTTACTATAGGAGAATATTTACTACCAGCCTTTTTAGGAAAATTCGCAAAAGCCTATCCTGAGTTAGAATTAGAAGTGACAATCGAAAACACGCATAACATATGTGAAAAAGTTAAGAATTTTCAAGTTGACATTGCTCTAGTTGAGGGCACTGTTCCTCCTTCCCACTTTACGATTGAAAAATTTTATACTGACAAAATGGAAGTTGCTGTTCCTTACAATCACTACTTAGTTAATAACTATTTTTCAGCTGAGGATTTACAAAATCAGACTTGGATTAGTAGAGAGATAGGATCTGGTACTAGACAATATTTGAATCTTTTCTTATCAAATAATAATATTAATGCTAAAAATATCATTGTTTTTGGAAGCAATTATTCTGTAAAAGAAGCTGTTAAAAACAATTTAGGAATAACCTTTATTTCTTCACTTGTAATTGAGAATTCTTTAAAAAATAATGAAATTTCCACTTTAAAAACCAAACAAACTTACACTCGCCCATTCTCATATGTAATGCAAAAAGGTATAATCCCCTCAAAAGGAACATTGGTCTTTATAGATATGCTAAAAAGCTATGTAGAAAATCTATAAAAATAGAAAAATAAATAGAGTACATTTCTGATTTAAAGAAAGTGGACTCTATTTATTCTCAATATTCGCTATAAATATATTTTATTACTTAACCTATATTTTTTAGAAATGTTTTATAATCCTCATAGTTTCTTTTCAAAAGATTTGGAGTATCAAGACCATAAGGACAATGAGCCTTACAGTTACCACACTCTATACAATCTTCAATCTTTTTCATTTTAGCTTGACCTTCCTCTGAAAGATGCCCCTCAGTTGGAGATCTACGAAGAAGCAAGGACATTCTTGCACAATTATTAATTTCTATTCCTGCTGGACATGGCATGCAATATCCACATCCACGACAGAACTCACCTACAAGCTCTTTTCTCTCATTTTCAATAAATTCTTTAATTTCCTCTGTCATTGCAGGATGATTGTCTATATATGATATAAATTCATCTAATTCATTTTCTCTTTGAACTCCCCAGATAGGTAAAGTATTATCAAATTGAGAAAGGTATGCGTAAGCTGCATCACTTCTTGTTATAAGCCCACCTGATAATGCCTTCATGCAGATATATCCAACATTCTTCTCTTTACATAAATTTACTAGATCCTCATCCTTTTTATCAGCAAGATAGCTAAATGGGAACTGTAATGTATCATAAAGACCTGATTCAACAGCTTCTATAGCCACTGGTAATCTATGATTTGTAATTCCTATGAAACGAATCTTTCCTTGTTTTTTTGCTTCTAGCATAGCCTCATATATACCTGTCCCATCATTAGGTTTAGGACAGAAACTTGGATTATGGAACTGATAAATATCTATATAATCTGTTTTAAGCATAGCAAGACTCTTTTCTAAATCACTCCAAAAACCTTCAACAGTAGTTGATGGTGTTTTCGTTGCAATAATTATTTTATCTCTAACATCACTTAAAGCAAGACCAATTTTGTACTCGCTGTCAGTGTAACTTCTTGCTGAGTCAAAAAAATTAATACCATTATCGTAAGCTTTCCTCAACAATTTTACTGCTTCTTCGTTAGAGACACGCTGAACAGGGAGAGCACCAAATCCATTTCTATTTACTACTATCCCAGTTCTTCCTAGCGTAACATTTACCATATTATCATCGCCTTTCTCGCAATTCCATAAATATATTGGTTATATTAACCTATTTACTTGATATTATATCACCTAAAGTTAACTTCAAGTCAAGAATAAAACCTAAGTAAATGTCTATAGACGATTTTCCCCACCCCAAGCACACATCAAATCTAAAATAGGAATCAGTGATTTCCCGCGTTCAGACAAACTATATTCAACCTTTAGTGGAATCTGAGGATATTCTTCACGTATTATTAATTGCGCATCCTCCATTTCTTTAAGCGTTTTACTTAAAGTTTTGCAAGAGATTGTTCCAATGGCTCTTTGTAGCTCATTAAACCTCATAACTTCTTTATATTCAGCAAGCCAATACATAATAATCATTTTATATTTACCATTTATAATGGATAATGTATATCCAAAATCAGTATCTTTTATATCTACACCAGTTAAAAAACAGTCTTCTATAGACATCTTTACACTTCCCTCCAGGTTAGTACATTACCTTTATGTGCGTACTTTACTAACACAAAATTCTAAATTATACTTTGATTGTTGTCAATAGCATTAATTTTGAAAGGGTGGTTAATTATGAAAAAAAATATTTTAGTGTTGATTGGTAGTGCAAGAGTTGGTGGTAATAGTTATCTATTATCTGAAGCATTTATTAAAGGAGCAATACAATCAGGTCATGAAGTAGTCAAATATGAAGTTGGAAAGAAAAATATAAAAGGATGTATTGCCTGTGATACTTGCTTCAGTAAAGGAACTCCTTGCTCATTTGATGATGACTTTAACGCTATCGCTCCTGAAATAGAAAAAGCAGATGTGATTGTTTTTGCAACTCCATTATATTGGTATACATTCCCTTCTAATCTCAAGGGAGTAATAGATAAATTGTATTCATTTATCATTGGAAAAAAGAAAATAAACATTAAAGAAAGCATGCTTATAGTTTGCGGAGAAGAAAAGGATGAATCTGCATTTGATGGTATTATCAGCACATATAAGCGAATCAATGCTTACCAACAATGGACAGATGTTGGAACGCTAGTTGTTCCAGGCGTATTAAATAAAGGAGATGTCTTATCTACTAATTATATCGTCCAAGCAGAAATGATGGGTAGAAATATATAGAAATTTAATAATGGTAATATAAAAAAACATACCTTTTAACCATTAATATAACTAGCTTTAAAATTCTAAAAGTTTTATAGTTTCCTAAACAAAAATAAACGGAGTATATATAGATAATTTCTAATCATCTTAATATACTCCTCTTCATGCATTCTATTTTAGTATTGCGCAATAAAAAATCGCAAATTCAATCACTTCTGAATAATGCGATTTTACAATCTGTTATTTATTTTTATTAATTTATTATATACAAAAATTGCGTCTCTAATTGTAGTAGAATGTATATTTACTTATAGTTATATACTATCAGTTTAACAAATAATCCAGCCTCTTTGTTAAAGTAGATTTTCATATTGCTTAAATTTTAAATCCAAAATCTTTAATACATCTTTTAATAGCTTCTTCAGTTTCTAAAAAAACAATACCATTATTTTTAAATTTTAAATTTGATATTCTTAAATCCCTTTTTCTTTCTTTAAATCTTTCTTCATCCTTTATTAATATCTCGTTAACTTTATGTGATAAATTCATCTCTTCTAAAATAATTTTTGCTACATCATAAGTGCTTAGATTATTTTCACTACCAGTATTGTAAATTCCAAAAGGTATTTCAAATATTTTATTGAAGTTTTTAAGTAAATCATATATATAAGTCATTCCCCTATACTCATTTGAGGAAACTCTGATATTTTCGCCTTTTAATAGTGCACGTGTAATATTCCATATGATGTTAGAATTTACCCTCCCACACTTTTCTGGAAAACCAAATAACCAATTAAATCTTAAAATCCATACATCTTCTGTAATTTTGCTGACCGCTTGTTCTCCAAGAAGCTTTTGCTTTCCATATACTGTATCTGGAACAGGTATTGTATTTTCGTTATATGGACCTTCTTCTAAATTTCCATTGTAAACTTGCTCTGAACTTATATGGATTAGATTAGCTCTTACTAAATCTGAAGCTTTTGCTATATTTTTACTTCCTGTTACATTTATTTCAAAAGAATACTCAGGATTTTTTTCACAAACTTGTGTATCTGCAATAGCCGCAGTATGAACTATAAACTTTGGATTAACTTCTTTAATTTTTGATATAACTTTTTTTTCATCTGTTATATCAAGTTCCTCCTTTGATAAGGAAATAATATCATACTTATCTTTATAATATTCATTAAATCTGGATGCAAAAAAACCTTTACCTCCAGTAATTAAAATCTTATCCATTATTAATTCCCCACTTACTTCTATATTTAATATTATTCCAGATCAATTATATCATAAATTGTGAAATCTCATTATTCAATTTCCAAAGAACAAGCTTTATAATTTACTGCGCCCTATTTACATACTGTGTAATATCTCGTCATAGCTCATTAAAAAAATCGCAAATTCAATTTCTGAATAATACGATTTTATAATATGTGCCTTTATTTTATATTTTTACCTTTTCTTAATTTAACATATAGTTGATTTTAATTTACTATTAAGTTTTATTTTAGTATTATGTAACCAAAAAATATCACAAACTCATTAATAATAATTTGATATTCACACCTGCTAATTATTTTTTCATATCATGCAATGGGTTACTATAGCTAAGCTACATTTGCTTATAATAAAAAACAGTTTCGTGTAAATTACCATTATCAGATCTTGCATATTTAGGTATTCGCCCTACCTCTATATAGCCAATAGACTTATATAACAAGTTTGAAGGATCACCTGCTCTTGTATCTAATGTGATAAGACTTCGATGTTCAGCCTTTGCTTTTTTCTCTGCAGTCTCCATTAAGTACTTGCCTAATCCTTCTCTTCTGGAATCAGAATGTACCATAAGTTTTGCAATTTCTGCACGATGTGTTCCATTTTGTTTTTGACATAAATGTAATTGCACAGTACCAAGTATCCTTCCTCTTACTTGTGCAATCCAAAGTACAACTCCTGTAGTCAATGCTTCTCTCCAATATTTTTTTGCATCTTCTATGCTTAATGGTGGTAAAAAGCCAACTGATGCACCCCCTTCAACTACGTTTATCAATAGAAGTGAGAGCTCCTGTAAAAGATCATCTAAAATTTGTGTTATTTCCGTAATTTCAAAATTTTTATTCATAATCAATCCCCCTTTTAGTTTTTTAATTATTATATACCCATATTATATAGATATATAACAAAACTTACCATGTCATTGTTATATGGTAAGTTTGTAGAATTGTCCTTCCATCTTGTCTTACAAAAATGTATATACTCTAATTTAATCTTCATAAAGGTGTTTATTAGCATTTATATAATTTTCTCCCCAGATGTTCATGGAATCCAAAACTGGCTTTAAGCTCTTCCCTAGTTCTGAAAGTGAGTATTCAACCCTAGGTGGCACTTCAGGATATACCTTTCTAATAATTAATCCATCAGCTTCCATTTGTCGAAGCTGCTGTGTTAACATTTTTTGACTTATCCCATTAATTCCATTCTCAAGTTGGTTAAATCTTTGTGTTCCATCATCATGTAAATTTCTTAAAATAAGAACTTTCCACTTGTGTCCAATAAATTAATTGTCGTTGGTATTTTCGTTTATAAAACCAAACTATCCCCTATGAATGCTCTAGGAATATGTTTAAGTATAGCAGGATTAATTCTAATGAATAAAAAGTAAAAAACAGTCCTGAAATATCAAATGAATTAATAAATTAGCGGACAATTTTCACTTAAGAAAAAGTACTTATTTTATGACAATAAGTACTTTTTCTTAACTTCATATTCCCAATTGTTGCAGTGAAAAGTAGCTATCTTACCCACTTTAAGCAACCTTTTATTGAATTGAATTCATAAGCTCAAAGAAATATTTTGACTCTTGGGTTTTATAAAGATTGTACCAAGACTCTAGGGTTTGTGGAGAGAATACATCTAGAATTTTCAATATATGCAAAGCAAATTCAAGCGGAGCTATTCCAGAAGCAGTAATCAAACTTCCATCAGTTACTACACATTCCTGCTTATAATACATCTCTCCATCATAGTTTGGACAAATCATTTTAAGATACCCCAGGTCATTACTTGTATGATCTCGTTTATCCAGTACTCCCTCCATAGCAAGTCCTATTGTAGCACCACAAATTGCCCCTACAACAATACCTTTCTCTAAATATTTTTCAGCCATTCTTATAATTGGAGCATGAATTGCTTCTGTCCACGTATTCCCACCAGGTAGAATCAAAGCAGCAGTATCTTCAATACTACACTCATCAAGTTCAATTTCTGGCAATATTGTAAGACCTCCCATTGTAGTAATAGGGGTCTTGGTAATTCCTACAGTCACTACTTTTAGCGGCATTACTCCCTTTTTGTAGTACCTTCCCGAATTTATTTCAGCGATTAAATAACCTATTTCCCAGTCTGCCATTGTATCAAATACATAAAGATATACTGTATTCTTCATTTTCTATTCCTCCACATTCATTTTATCTCATATCTAGGAACTATCAAAAAGTTAATTCATTATAAACCTTCTTATTGAATTAAATATTTTTAACTTAAGCTCATCATCTTTCTTAGCTTCATCAAATACTGCGCCTAAATCATTCTTATCATATAGATCACTATAATTTAATTTTAAGTATTTCTCTACTGAATTTATTAAATTTATATCTAATTCTTTATCTTTTATTACCATAACTATCATTCCTTTTATCACAATATTTATTAGCACAAAATGAATTTCATTATATTTTAAATAGTATCCACTTACACCCTTCTATATCATACTTAAGCTCAAATATTTTCTCGATTCCTTCAATGATTGAACTGCAAGTAAATACCCACATTCTATTACCACATAGCTTTTCTAAATCTATACTTATTATTCTTCCTACTTTAATAATTTCGCATTTATTTTCTTCCTCAATTTTGAATCTTAATGGTTTTATTTTCCCATCTTCTTCGAAATGTGCTATCATCTCAATCTTCTTTGAAACAACTTTCATTACCTACACTTCCTCACAATATGCTGCTCATCATTGGATAATCTTCATGTGAACCAGTTCCCCCATTAATCGGTCTCACTCCTGAGTGTAGAAAAGTTGATCTAATAACGCTTTCCTTACCATATTTATTCCTTAAATCATCTAAAGTTTGATCTAGTTTCCTTTGCTTTTCGTTTTTTTCATAGTCAAATAGATTCTCTTGATAATATACATTGCTGCGAAGCTTAGTTACTCGTACTCCTAATTGTCTTATTTTTTCACCTTTCCAAGCTTCTTTAAATGCTTCTTTAATTCCCTCAAAGATTTTAGTTGTTGAGTCTGTAAAGTCATTTAATGGCTTCTGATGAGAATAATAATTAAATTGATTAGTTTTAACGCTCACAACAACAAGACTACATAAACTATTACTAGATCTAAGCCTCATAGCTACACTTTCTGTAAGAGATAATAATATTTTAAACGCTTCATCCATAGTCTCTACATCATAAGCAATAGTTGTTGAATTTCCTATTCCTTTAACCTCTAAATAATTAGAATCCCTTACTTCTGAATTATCGATTCCATTAGCATATTCATATATAAGTTTCCCATGAGAATGCAATTTACTTATTAATAAATTTACATCGGTATTTGCTAATTCCCCTATTGTATTAATATTTAATTTATGAAGTTTTGCTGCACTTGCACGACCAACCATAAACAAATCCTCTACAGGTAAATTCCACATTTTTGTGTGCATTTCATGCTTAAATAAAGTGTGTATGCAGTTTTTAGGTTTAAAATCACTAGCCATCTTAGCAAGTAATTTATTTGTTGAAATTCCAATATTGCAATTGAAACCTAACTCTTCACTTATTCTCATTTTTAATCTCATGGCTACTCTTTTATAATTCTCTTTTAAATGTGTACAATCCATAAAACATTCATCAATACTATATCTTTGAATCTTTGGAGAATATTCAGTAAGCAGTTCATATAGCGCATCACTTGATTTCACATACCAATTATAATCTGGAGGATAAATCATGAGATTGTTGCATTTAAGCTTTGCTGAATATATTGGTTCTCCTGTTTTAATACCATACTTTTTTGCTGGTATCGAAGCAGCCAAAATTATTCCATGCCTATTTTCTTCACTACCTCCAATTACTGAAGGAACTTCACGTATATCAAGTTGACTTCCGTATTGCAAAAGCTTTACTGCAGTCCATGAAAGATATGCTGAATTCACATCAATATGAAAAATCAATTTATCTTCACTAAAATCCATAAAACCATCTCCAAACATATGTTCTTTTGAATATATTATATTGAACATACGTTCTCTTGTAAAGAAAATTTTTCTCTTACCCTTCCCAAACTTTCTTATATAATCATCTATTTCCTTTAAATTCATGTTTTTAGCTACAAAAAATATTGCTGTATAATGCAAATTATCGAAATAAAGTGGTAGAAAGTTTCTGATCTATATCGGAGTTATTCAAATATTTGTCCAAGTTATAATTTTATTATTGTAACATGCATACATAAAAAACTTATTATTCCTTCTATGTAAAATAGCTGTATAAATGCTATAATATAATAATATATGTTCAAATATAAAATATATTTTGAGGTGGTCATACATTTGGAAACAGTAAAAGAAAAACTACTTATTTCCCTTAACTTTATTATTACAAATATTTTATGCAGCATATTCCAAATATTTGTGGTTGGAATTTTAGCAATTGCACAATTGCCTATTGAAATTCTTAGTTATCAAGTTATCGGTGGAATTTTAGGAGATTGGAAAATTGCATCAGATATTTCTCCTTTTGTTTCATACATAAGTATCGCTTTATTTTATGGTATTATATGGTTGGGATTTTGGCATATGCTAAGTAAGGCGTCTGAAGGCCATATAAAATACTTTTATTGGAAGCTTGCATTTTCAATAATTCCACTTTTAGTAATATTAAAATTTTTTGATCCAAGGCCTAATCATATGGCAATGATAGCTATTCCTAAAGAACCAATTTTTAGTTCACTTTTTACTTCAATAATACTGCTACCGATATATTCAATTCTAATTTACAAGTTTATTTTAAATCGTGAAGTAAATAAAATTAAAATTATGATTTTCGTATCTCTTGTAACCTTCTTTGTTGGTGCTTTAATATTCTATGGAAGCTTAAACTATATGGATGTGATTTATAGTTTCTTTAACTATAAATCACATCCTAAAGAAAAAATCTAGATACATGAACTTAATACTCTCCCGAATTTAGCTTTACCCTTTAGAATATTAAAAACGGAATCTTAAAATCTGATGATAAATTACCTCTTCAAAAGGAACTTGCTGATTACCTAGATGTTAACAGACACTCTTAGATCCATCTAAAGCAATGAATTTAATTGAAATTGAGCAAAATAATAGGGTTTTGAAACTTAAGGACAAGTTCTAAAACCCTATTTGTTTACAGTTTGAAATGCCATATAAATGCATTTTCCTGTTATATATATTTACAAAAATTCCAACTCACTAAAAGCCTTCACAAATTCTTTTACTCCATAATTTTCAAATTCCACTTCAATCATCATATCATCTTCTTTTAGGACTTTTCCTGTTCCGTATTTCTTGTGGCTTACCTTTTTAGTTGTTGTCTCATTTATTTCTTCAACTACTGGTAATTCCACTTCTTCAGTAACCGAAACTTCTTCTTTCTTTCCTTGAGCCTTTGCTTCTTGAATTTGTTTTTTAAGTTCTTGAAGATTTACATTATTATTTTTAACCTTATCATCTTGGATTAATTTCTCTGGAATCATATGAATATATCTACTTTCTCCAGGGGCTGCCTTTTGATAATCTGGATTTGTATAATAAGACAACTCTAAGTAATCTTTTGCCCTTGTAATTCCAACAAAAAATAATCTTTGTTCCTCTTCTTCCTCCATATCCCTTGTATGAAGTGGAATTAGCCCATAATTAACTCCTGTAATAAACACATAGGAAAATTCCAATCCTTTAGAGGCATGTAATGTCATAAGCTTAACGGAATCTATATCGCTATTTATATCTTTCTTTAAAATATTTACCCCATATAAAGCTGATGAATTTATAAACTCTCTGAGTCCATCTAAAAAAGGAATTTGTTTTTCTTTCACATATTCTATGATTATATCAAGCAAAGCATTTATAGCTTCTTTATCATCTATATATGTAGCTGAAGTTGGCTTTATATATTTATCAAATTCAAAATAATTATAAATCTCTTCTGCCATCTTAATTTCAGAACATTTACTAATAAATTCATGCATCTTTTCTAGTAGTTCTGATTTAATTATGTTCTGCTCTTTAACTATTTTTCTTGCGGTCTTTTCTGTCATTTTCTCTCCATATTCTTTATTGCTAAGAACATAAATTGCAGATGAAAAATCATTAGGATTTACGCAAAAGCGAAATAGTTTAATAATCCAATTTAGCACTGGACTGTCACTTATGGTTTTCTTCATTGATACTTCAAAAGGAATATCATTTTTTAAAAACACATCTTCAAAGACCTGAGACTGGTTTTGCAGTCTATAAAAAATTGCAATTTCCTTATAAGGCACACCTGATTTATGTATTTCCTTGATCTTATCTGCCAAATAACATGCTTCATTAAAAGGATTATAATGATTTTTAACTATGATTTTATTTTCAGTTTCTCTAGCACCCATTAAGCGGCTTCCATTTTGCTGAAAACATCTTGCAGCTTCTAAAATAGCATTACTTGAACGATAATTTATTGGAAGAGAAAGCTCCTTTGCATTATATTTATGCTTTAAGGTATAAACCACATTTAAAGAACTTCCACGCCAGCTGTAAATAACCTGATTTGGATCACCAACTGCAAATAATTTAGTATTTTCACCTTTTAACTTATCAATAAAATCAAGCTGTATTTTATCGCTGTCTTGAACCTCATCGATAATAATCCATTTTGGTTCTATTTTATGCTCACCTAATAATAAATTTGCATTTTGCAATATATCTGAAAAGGACATCTTATTTTGTTTTATCTTCTCTTCCTTTAGTAGCTCTACAAGCTTAAAGATATCATCATCATAAGGCGAAATCTTTTCCTCTTCCTTCTCAATAACCATAGCTTGCTCAAGTCTCTTTTTTAAACGGTTCTTATATTTGATCTTGAGCTTTTCTTCTTGGATTATCTGCAAGGCAATGTCTAATTCCTCATCTGGCTCTATTACTAAAAAGTCTTTTTCATATCTTATTTTTTCAATTGGCAATACTTCTTTAAGTAGATTAAGAGCAACACTATGAAAGGTTCCAAAGCCCTCTAATTCCTCTGATTTTATACTCTCATCAGAAGCCATTAATCTTTCTTTAATTTCATTTGCAGCTTTATTAGTAAAAGTTAATACAATCATATCTTTATAACTGATATTTTTTGCATAATGAAGATACACAATTTTTGAAATCAAAACTGTTGTTTTTCCACTTCCAACATTTGCATTTACAACACATGCATCACTTTCATCAAGTACTGCTTCTCTTTGATATTCATTTAATCTTTCTAGCTCTTTTTCATAATGCATGTTATTCTCCTATTCTGTAAGATCTTCATATCTTCTTTGTAATTTACTTTTTACATTATTTCTATCTTTATCTATCTCTTCAAGTCTGACACTTAATTCAATTCCCATTGGAGCATCTGTATGGAAAGAAATAATATTTATTATGCTCTTTTTATTACTTTCTTCCATTACCCATTCTCTATAAAATGCATTGTTTAAAACTAAAATTAAAGTACGATTATCTATTTCCACCTTAGGGATTGTACTTAAAAATTTTGCAAATGCATCTCCATTCTCCTGCATATACTCACAGAATTCTTTCCATTTTTCCTGTAATTCATTAAACTTAAATGCTTTCTTAATAAAGGTTGCTGGAGCATATTGTGCTAACTTAATATCCTTTGGTGCCTCTATTTCCTCTAATAAATTCTTAAGCCCCCATAGAACCATAGCTTTATTTAATTGATAATCTCCAATACATGCAGCGCAGCCATTATCACATGTACATCCGCCTACCATCTTGATTGCATTTTCAATAATCTTTGCAGTTAAATCAAATACTTTCTCAGAATAGCCAAGTCCACCTACGTATTTATCATAAATAAACATATAAACTTCGCTATCATAATTTTGACTTATTTCTATTGCATTGTTAGACATTACAACACCTATGTCTTCTTGTTCTGTCATTGTAGCCATCATTGCTGCATTTTTAATTGCATAACATATACCTTCAAAATGATTATTTCTTATAAAGTTTCCATTTTGACTTTCTTGAAGGAGCCTTCTATATACAGTAACAACATTGTCAGGAATCTTTATCCAAGTGCTTTCTGTATCATAATCCTTTGATAATGGCTTTTCTAACTGTTCAAAGCCTAAATTCTGATGATTATGGAATTGCAGCTTTTTATACATATAAACTATCTCATCAACATTTACATCTCCAAAAGTCACTTTAGTACGCTCATATTCCATATCCTTGCTGCCTTGAATTATCCTTATATTTGTTGTGCCTCCTGGCATTGTATAGTAATTTCCATTAAAGGGAATGGCAAAAGCAGTTCTGCTTTCTAAATCAAGCTTTACAACCTGATATTGAACTCCATCATGCATATAAATTGCTCCATTATGAATTTCACGAAAAGCCTGCATTTCATCCATTTCTGTAATTTCTTTATTGTTATCTTTATTTATAAGTTTGTACCTTGCTTTATCAATATTTCTTAAGCTAAAATCCCCTGCTGGAAATGAATTACCACACCATGCAAACTTTCCACTTTGATTTGTTAATTCACTTGCTCTGATTAAAACAGGAATTGTTTCGCCTAAATCTGGGAAAATTGAAATATCATCTAAAGTTAATGGTATTTCAGCAGCTGCAGCACGTATATGTGCAAGTTCTATTAAAAGGTTATTCTTATCAATTACTGCATTTTCACTTCCACTTTCAAAAAGCCAGTCTGGATTAATTGCTATGTATTGATCAAAAGGCAGATTATCAAGGATTAAATAATTAGTACTTTCTTTTCCGTTTCTACCTGCTCTTCCACTCTGCTGCCAAAAAGACGCTCTAGTTCCTGGGTACCCTACAATTACTGTTGTATCAATTTTACCAATATCTATTCCAAGCTCTAAAGCATTTGTTGATACTAAACCTCGCAGAACTCCAGTAATCATTTTATTTTCAATTTCTTTACGCTCAAGTGGAGTATATCCTCCCCTGTATCCAGATATTTTGTCTTTTAAAGAAGCTCCAAAAAAATTTTCCGTCTCTAGTTTATCTCTTGCTTCTTTTAATACAACCTCAACATTTCTTCTTGATTTTGCAAAGGCAATAAAACTATTATCATTTTCCACTAAATCAGGTATTAAATCAGCAGCTACTGAAGTTGATTGCACCTGCCCATAATATTTTTTGTCATGGCCCATAATCTTTGGTGGTTGCACAAGCTTATAATTTTTCTTTGGAGCTGGTGAACCATCTATGCAAACCTCAAGAAATTTATGTCCACAGATCTCTTCTGCAAGTTCAACTGGGTTTGCTATAGTTGCTGAACTGCATAGATACTGAGGAGAAGAATTATAATATCTGCACACCCTGCCAAGCCTTCTAAATACATTTGCAAGATGTGAACCAAAAGCACCTCTATAAGTATGAAGTTCATCAATTACGATATATTTTAAATTAGAAAAGATAAAGTCAAAACCAAATTTACTGTGATTAGGTAAAAATGCAGCATTTATCATTTCAGGATTAGTTAAAATAATATTAGCATTTTTTCTAATTCTGCTTCGTTCATTTACAGGAGTATCCCCATCATAAACTCCTGCTGAAATCCTGTTAGACCCGAAATATTCTAAGTAAGGCAAAATTGCACGATACTGATCACTTGCAAGGGCCTTTGTAGGATATATAAAAATTGCTCTTGCCAAAGGATTTGATAGAATTTCTTGAATAACTGGCATCAAAAAACTAAGAGTTTTTCCACTTGCTGTAGAAGTTGTTATTACAATGTTATTCCTATCCATTGCTTTTTCAAACATTTCTGCTTGATGACTATACAGCTTATCGATCCCATTTTGAGACAAATACCCACATAATTCCTCTGATAAATTACTTGGGTAATCAACATAAGCTGCTTCTCTTTTAGGCATTGTTTTATTATATATAATTAAATCGCTTATATTCATTAAATATTGCTCCTATTCTCTTAAGTTACAATCAAAAACAAAATTCCAACTCTAATCTATACTTATGCGTATAACTCGCCGAAATAAGGATTATGCTGTTGTTCCAGTTTCTAAGGAATTATGATGGATGATTCTAAGAGTACAAGTTGCATCCAAGATGCTAGCCTCAAAGAACAAGCGCTCACAGAGAAAGTTCTGCTTACCAAATGTAAAATTTGGAGCATCACTTTTTGAACTAGCACATTTGGAACAACTTTTACTCTAATAATCAGAACCATCAAATTCCTAATGAAACACTTCACAAAAGCATAATTCTTATTTCTAGTTGAGATATATTTCATAGTATAAATCTAGCTTATAATTGCTTTATCTATATTCTGCAACATAGTTAATTGTTTTCTCATATGTCTAAATTCCTTTATAATTATATACCAAAGTTATTAATAATTATATCTTAATGTGCTAGGAGAAAATAATTTAGATAACACCTAAAAAAGGTAATAAACATTAAAATTAGATGTTTATTACCTTTATTTAAATAGATGAATTCATGGCTTTATTATGTTAATAAGTTTTTTATAAGTTTGTGATTAGATGCTTTGCTAAAGGCTCTTTTGCTTTTCTTAAATCTGACTACTAATAATCTACAAACATATGCCTGCAAAAACTGTTAGTCAAAAATTCTAAAGCGGAGATTCATTCGTAATATCGCAAAAAAGAGGTTGTGAGAAATTATTTTTAGAATAAAAATCCAAGAAGGTATATAGCTACTCTGATTGTCTAAATATACATGAAATGTTTTAGGTTTTCCTTATTACATTTGTTAGAGGATATTAACTTTCTTATGAAATGTATTTGAATATAAAGAAGGTAGGAATCTTTTAATGGATTCCCACCTTCTTTAATGTTGAGTTGATAAAAGTTCCTATAATTAGATAGGGTTCTTATACTAATAAATCATAACTTTATATATTGCATTTTTTATCCATTACTAAATATAGTGTTTTTATTCTACACCAGTGGTATTCAGTTATAATTTCTCTTCATATAAATAATTTATCTAATTTTTATTTACTCTATTATCTACATCATCTAATAAACTTTCATCATATTCTCCAAACCAATCTTTCAACTTATTTCTTGCCTTTTGTTTTACCTCTTCGTCAATAAACATAGCTACTGCTCCAATTGCTAAGGCTAGTGCACCTAAGTCATCTGTATAGCCAACCACTGGTGTTAAATCCGGAATTGCATCCAATGGTGAAATAAAATATGTTAACGCACTAATTATTGTCGCCTTTGCCCATCCTGGTGTTAAAGGTTTTTGTAAAGTGTAAAATAAAAGTAGTCCTGCATAAATCACATTTATTCCTGCTTTTTGTGCTACATTGATTATTTTGTCAAAAAATGACCCCTCTGAATATTCATTTAATTCTTCTTTTTTCTCCATAACTTCCTCCTATATTAATATTAATCTATACTTGTATTATCAGTTAAGCCGTGCCTATTCGTTAAAACTCCTAAAGCAAGGACAATTCTGAGCATATTCTATTGGCTCTGCTATTATATCTCTCTTCTATGCGTACAGGTATTTGAGTGCTTTTTTATGAATAATCCTATTTTATTTCTTATTGGAACTACTATATAAAATAACAGAAACACGATTCCAATTATAATTGTAATTATATCAATTCCTTTCGTGATGTCTAAATTCTAAAGAAGAACAACCTAAAAATATACAAAAATTAATTTGCAGCTCCGCTGATCTTTTCTATGATGAGTATACAGAGAGTTATAATCTATTTATCAGAAAAATATTTGTAACAATCTTGCTCCTTAATCTTAAGCTAATTAAACCTAATTTCTATAACATCAATTTCATGGAGCAATGTTTTTAATGATTGAATATCTTGTTCTAATTTATTATTTTCTTGTTTTTTTACATTAAAATTATTTTTTATACCATCGGCCACTTTAGAAAATGAAGAATCTACTAGTAACTCTGTAGTATCAACAAAAGAGTTTTCTAATTTCATTATCTCTGTTCTTATTTTATTATTAACCTCAATAATAGCTGAAATTTTTTCATTTATTGCATTTTGAACTTGAGCATTATGTTCATCTATTTTCTCTTGTAACAATCTCTGTTCTTCTTCTCTTTTCTTTTTATAACTCAAAAGATTTATTATTTCACTTATAATAGGTATCCATATTTTATAACTTGAAATAACTGGTATTAAATTTGCTGTTGGAATCTTAAGGGAAGAAGTTTGTATTGGTGGAAGCTTCTTTAAAACATCCCAAATTTGAGACTCTTCAGCTTCTTCTAATTCTGGAATTTCAAACTTAATTTTTTCCATATCTAATATATTATAATTAATTTTTTCATCGAACTGCATTTTATAAATATCAGAAGTATTCTCCAATTGCATATTCGCATTTTCAAATTGATTCCTTATTATTTCTAATAATTTATTTTTTAAAATTGTCGCCAACTCATCTATATTTTCACCTTTCATAATCCGACCATAAATTTGATCACCATAAGAATGGATTTCATTTCTACCCAAAGAAGTTATATTTCTATATAAATTACTCTTTTTTTGTTCTATTTCTTTTAATAACTTGAAGTATAACTTATCTACTTCAGCAATTAATTCATTTTCTAAAATACCTATACCCTGCTCAATATAATTTCTTATTATTGATATACAAGGCTTTAATATATTAATTCCATCTGACTTTGCTAATTGTTCTTGTATTATACTTACCAAACACTCTATCTCACTAGAATGCATTAGAATTTTAAATTCGTCGGATTCCTTTCCATATTGTGTTCTAGCTGTATATGCACTAAATGCATTCACACTCACAATTTGACAAAAATTTTCTGCCTTTAGAGGATCTCCTATATACTCTTGACGTTCTGCTGATTTCTTTATATTTTCAATAATCTTTGGAATAACTTTTTTACTTATTTTATTTGAGTAAGCGCCTTCTATACTTGCTTCTTTTTGATTAACAACTACTATAATTGGCTTGCCTGTATTAATAATTTTAACAATTGCTGTTGAAACTGCAACATTTTCAAAAGTTCCTATATCATCAACTACAAATAAAATTACATCATTTCTTTTTATTTCTTGCTCTGCAATTTCAGTATGCTCATCATTTGCTACAATACCTGGAGTATCAACTAATGTGAATCCATTCCAGTTTATTGATTGAATTGTAGCTGTAGTAGGAATATCTCCTACTTTAGCAATTTCTTCACCAACTAATGCATTTATAATACTACTTTTTCCAGCGTTGTAAACTCCATAAAACATTATTGATGGATTATATTTTTCCAACTGTTTTTCAACCTCTATCTGAAAAACTTCTATAAATCCACACTTATTATAGTCTTTAAATATCTCTATAGCCTTATTTTTAATATTTTTCACTTGATGTTTATAGTCTTTTAAGTCAATTGACATATTAATTTCTCCTTTCTAGAATTTTAATTTTGTTAATTTATTATTTAATTGTGTAAGTGTACTTAACATATTTTCAAATGTATCTTGAATTTCCTTGAAATACTCATTCTTTACACGATTAACTTCTAAATCAATAATTTCACAAACTTGTCCTTCCAATTCACTCCAAGTCTTTTGAACAACTTCATTATAGTTATCTCCCATTGCTATTTGTTTACTTGCAATTCTATTAATAACTTTTGTTTGTGTGAATTCTTTATCAAATATCCAACTTTCAAAATGTTCAATTATTCCTTTTGGATCTCTGCGAACAGTCTTAGTATCATATATTGGATATTCAAAAGTCTCATATTTTTTCTCATAGCCAATATTAGTATATATTTTATGTGATTGCACTGCATAATTTCTAAAGTCCGTTAAAATATCTGATATCTTTTGTGCTACAAGTTTCCCAATACATTCATGTATTTTCTCTGAAATTATATTCATAATATAGATATTATCTGTTATTCTACCATCTATTTTTGCTTTATACATGATTTCATGAATATCTGTTATCAACTGTGCTTTAACTTCATTAATTATTTCAATTTTTATTTTATCAAGCGTATATTTTTGCTTTTCTATTTCATTAAGAATTAATCGAATATTTTGTTCCATCTGAATTATTCCACAAATTTTTCTATCTTCCACACCATTTATCAGCTCATGTATGACAAAATTCAATTCATCTTTTGGGCGCTTCATTTTTAACTCTAATGCCCTTTCAGAAATAACATCGCTAATCTGCTCATAAAAAGATGGAAAATTACTTTCTTTAAACATTTCTTCATCTTTTATTTCTAATGCTTGTTTAGCCAATTTTGTGGATATACTTACATATTTATTTTTACTTAAAATACTTCCATTACCCATTTCACTTATTGTCTTTGCAACAAAATCTTCTTGTTGTTTTCTATTTTGCATTGATTTAGCCTTAAGTATTTTAGCCATTTTCCCGTTAACTACACCTAATACTTGATCATCTGATTTTGTTATAGTAACTAAAAGAGGTTTATCCAGCTTTATTAATTTGTCTATTTCCTGGTTTTCATCTTGTTTACATGGATTATTAGATGGAGTTACAAATAAAATTAAATCTGCATATTTTATATATTCATTTGCGAGTTCTTGATTTTCAGTAGTTAGTGAGTGAATACCTGGAGTATCAACCCATGTTAATCCATTCAGTAGTGTAAAATACTGAATAGATGATGTAGCTTCAATTTCATCCTCCTCAAAATGATCTGATCCCAGTATTTTTTCACCTATTGAATTATTATATTTTTTACTATGATCATAAACATAAAACTGAGGTTTAGAATTTAATTTTTCAAATTCAGTTTCTTCTAAATAATAACCTGAAACAAAATTGCCCAATGCACTTTTCCCAGCTTTAACATCCCCAAAAACTATTAGCAAAACACTTTTCTCAAACTGATTAACAAATTTTTTCCCTTGCACATATCTGTTAACTTCTTTTATCCATTGCTCTATAGTTTTCTTGTACTCATTTATTTGTTTATGGCACATCTGCTTAATAATACTTAGATGTTCTTCTTTATCTATTTTTTCAATTACGGCTTGTCCTTTAAGAATATCTACAGCTGATTGAATTGCTTCTTGCTTTTCTTCAATTAATATTTTACTATTCAAAAGACACTTATTAGCTTTGTGTATACTTTTGTAGAAATCATCAAATGTTTTTTCTATCATCATTTCGTTATCACTCTCACTATTTTATAAACTTTCTGGAATATTTACATATGAACTTAGTGATTTTACAGCATCATTTATATTTGCTATTAATAATTTTTCATCGGTACGTAACATTTTTTTATGCTCATCCATAATCTTATTAAATTCCAAGGTCCTACTTTTCAATTGATACTTAACTTCTTCGTTATACTTATCTATAACATTTTTAATTTTTCCCCATACCCAATTTATATTACTGTTTAAAGTACCATTGATATCCTTCTGCATTTCATCTATGGCTGCATATAAATTCCATGCTGAATACTTATACTTTGTTCCTCCAAAAATACCTTTTCTACTATAATCTTCTGATTCATCAATATCTACAAGTCCAGTATAATAACTAACTGAATAATATTGACCATATCTAACGACATCATCAGCTAAATTGGAGCTCATTTCTGATACAATATCTTTAGTATCTTTTGGTATAGCTTGTATTTCCTGAACTAAATATGAATTTAATTTTATTCCAAACTCCTTTAATTTAGAGGCATAATCAAGAATAAGTTTTGTTGCTCTCAAATTTCTATCATAATAGTAATTCCCTTCTTTTTCCTTGTATTCGAGGTATTCTATGTAATAATCAACTAAATCACTAACTTCTCTTCTTACCATAGATTCTCTCTTGTTATATCTAGATTCTACCTTGGACTTTATATAAGATTCAACTTCATATCTTGATTTCTTATCATATATAGAAGAAATGTATTCAAAACTAATATATGCTTTTCTAGGTGCTTCGTTTGAAGCTACTAAATTATTTATAAATTCTTTTATGTTATTGTTATAGTTTTCTTGCAATATCTCAATTTGATTAATTTTTCTGTAATTATCATTTGCTTCATTTCTTAACTTGTCTATATCGTTCTTAATTTGTAAAATCATATTATCAACAGCATTTTGGGCCTCATTTCTTTTTATCTTTAAGCGTTCTTCTCTTGAATCAATGATATTTTTATTCTTAGATTTTATTAGCTCATTTAATACTTTATTAATCTGTATAAATCCACTAGCCTCAATAAGCAACTGCTCATTTGTATCAATACCATTTTGATATGTAATTGCATCGTAAGTATATATTTGATCAATTTCTATATCTAATACTTCTTTAATATTTTTTTTATACTGTTGCACTACTTTTTCAATTTTTTCTTCATCTACTCTATGCTTATTTGAAAGTAAAAATATTATGTTATCCTTCAAAATATCATTAGTTCCCATTATATTTTTAATTTGTTTAAGGAAGTGTGCTTCAGCAGAACTTAATCCACCACTTTGAATATTAGATACAAATAAAATAACATCAGATTCTTTATACCCATTATAAGCACTTTTGTTATCTCTATTATTTGCATTTAATCCTGGTGTATCATAATATATTGCATCCTCTGTTTCATAGCTATCCACCGTACTAGTGGTTGGTATATCCCCTTCTTTAAATATTTGTTTTCCTACAATTGTATTTAATAATGTACTTTTCCCAGCATTGTATATACCTACACAAGATATTTTTATCTTACTGTCAATATTAATTCGACTCTCTTCCTCTATTAACTGCTTTATCTTATCTTCAACCTGTTTAACTACTTTTTTATCGACATTTTCAATCTGATATAACTTTTCGCATATGTTTTTCATAGAGCAACTCCTTTTTCTTTTACTTATAACTAAATCTATTATTTTTTATAGTACTAATATTTCTTAATTCTACAAGTATTCAATTTTCTTATTAGATCTAACTTGATAAAAAGTAAAGCTTTTATATCTTTTCTAAATAATTTATTTTACTCCTAATAAGCTCACAACTTGATTTCAAACTTACTACAAAACTCCCCACCATTTTGATTAGTATTTTTTAGTAAGCACTTCTTCCTAACATTTGCATCATATTGCCAGATTCCAAGGTTTGGAGTCTTAGGGTTGATGGCTGAATTAGTTGGATCATACCAGTTCCTACAAAAGGCACATTTCTTCATCATTTTAGAATTAATATTTATCTCGTACATTTTTATCCTCCATATCTTTTAATGTTAGTACAACTCAAATTCGATTAAATCTCCACATATTTCATAAAATCTACAATGTCCTCCTGAACCTTCCAATCACTTATTTGCCTAAAAGCACATTCCATGCACCAGTTAAAATGTCTTATAAAATAAAAATCTTTGTGAAAGTCTTCATCAACATATTTCATTATTTCCTGCGCACTCTTTTCTACATACAATTCAGCTTTTCTTCTTCCTTTAATATATTCATTTAAGTAATCTCTTGGATCCTTCATTACTTCCTCTAAATGTTTTTCAATAAAACCATCTATATATTCATCCTCAGTAATTTCTTTTTCTACTTTTCTCCCATTCTTTTCTTCAACGTACCTTATTCCTCTATAAGATTGTTCACTTTCATAATATATTGAGTCTTCATGAAAAACTGTATTATATTTACTATAACTTGTATCAAAAAGTGACTCATAGCTATAACAAAAATCGGTATTTTCATTATCTTGAAGCCAATACCATTTACCTAAGTTAGTACATTTCTCAAATATAAATAAATTTAATTTAAGATCTTTTTCCTCACAGAATTCATTGCATAAATCAAAAAACATTCTTATATAATTTTCATTTGTTTTGAAATTTTTATAATTATCCTCATCAATCTTATACCCCTTATAATTCAAAAGGTTTTTATTTGTTATAATTAATCTTTCTGTTGATAATTTACTTTTAAACTTTGTAAAAATTCTAAATATAAGATTAGAATATATAGAATTTCTTTCTTCTGTTGAAGTTGAGAATTTGTGAATATGTTCTAGATTTTCATCGAAATATTCTTCGTCTATATCACTGTCTACATACTTTATAAATAGCTTCTTTAAAATCTCTTTCTTTTCACTTGAAAGTTCTTCACCTTTAATTATTTCATCTTTTTTTAATACCTGTTTTATAAAACTTTCATAAGAATTCTCCTGATTACTTATAAATTTTAATTTTTCTAAAAAGTCATTCATATTTTCTTTTAATCTTATATATCTTGCTAAGTTTGTTTTGCTTTTTTCTCTTATACTTATCTTTTTCAAATTAAAAATATAATCCATGTCACATATAAAACAAGCTAGCAAAGGTAAGCATTCTTTCTTGTTGTCGGTATTTAATAAATTTATAATAAAATTAAATTTATTCTTTAATGATATGTTATTATTTTCAGCTAAAGCCGCTAGTTTATCATGAAAATCTTTTATTTCCTGTATCAATTCCTCAATTCCTTTATTATAATTAAGGATTATTTCATTATCACTAGGCTTTTCTTCATCTTGCTTACATAAATAATCCAAAAACTCACTCTCATTTAAATTTAATAATTCTGCATCAGTTAATTTGTTTTTATTATCATTATATATTAATTCTTGATTTTTTCCCAATATTTTCACCTCATTCTATATAAATCCTACCATTTTGACAAAAAACTCTCAACAAAAATTAATTACAATTTTTATCCGATGGCTGGCATCTTGTCCTCCCTCACTCAAGTTAGAAATAACAGCCATACACTCACGGAGTGAGAGCACTTGATTATATAAGTTCAACTAAATTCATCTAGAGTATAAAACTCCACCTAATAAGTTTCAGTTTATAAGTAATTTAGAACTCATTTGTGCGCAGAAACTATGTTATATAAGTAATTACTTACTATAATTTCAAATTCTTTATCCACTTCTTCATTTAGAATTTTTTTTAGTAAATTATAAAATTCTCTAACGTGTTCAACTTCTTTTATGAAAGCTTCTTCATTAAACCTAAGCAACTTTTTTGTAATATCAATTAAATATTTAGATCCATCTTCATCTCCTATAGATAGTTTTTTCATATAGATTTTATAATCTATAGTTTTAAATTTGAGATTATCGTAAATAAAGCATCTAACATATTTTTCACTATTATCATATAAAGCTTTATGTTTAAAACCATCTCTACTAATTTGGATGCAGTTGCAATTTTCATATGTTGCGGCTACCAAAGACTCTAAATTATAAAAAGGCTTTATAATTTTACATTCATAAGAATCTTTAAGTATTTCTTTTTTTTGTATATATTTAAGTCTCTCAATAAATTTCTCAATATTTGTTCTTAATAGCACATATGCTGCTATATCCCCTTTTACTATGGAACTTATATCCTCATGTTTAAGTCTATTAATATAGTTTTTATCACACAAAAAGCAAATTACTAATGGCAATAACTCTTTATTTGATATCTGCTTTTTTATATTAAGCATAAATTTCACTTCATTATGAAACTCTATTTTATTCCTTTTTATAATTTTATATAGCTTAGTATTATAATTTATAATTTTATCTTCCAATGTGGATGGCTCTAATAATTTTATACTTCTGAATGTTGGTTCTTCACCAATTGCTTCTTTAAAAATCTTCTCAATCTCATTCATTCTAATTACCTCATTGCATATATAATCATTCATTTCTTAACTTTAGCTTAAATTCATATTAGAAGTTTTATTTGTTTTTCCTTTAAAAATTAGCTTGAAACAAGATTAGCATTTTATGATTGTTTGAACAATTAACTTGAATTCTAATTTTTTTATAAAATTTAGAATTCAAGTGGATTTACTTTATTCTTCTTCAAAAGTAGACTAAACACATCAAGTAAAACTTTACTTAGGTGGATTTTAATTTCCCATCTGAATCTTGGTTGAACTTATAACCACAAGGGTCACAATGTACCCTCAAGAGGTACCCCGTCTAGAGTCGCGCTGTTGTTAACTCCACTTGAAGGAATGATAGTATTACAGTGGTCAAACATCAGATAAATTAATTATAGAAATTTCAAAGAGGTGAATATTAATTGAAACTAAAACTGGAACTTTAAACAATGATTTATTTAATCCTATAAATTTAAAAATATATACAAATCAATAAAAGGAGGCCTTTACCATGAATCTTATTCTAGCAATAGTACTTACAATTATAATTTATAAGGTGTATCACAAAATGTTCGCTGTTACATATTTCGGATTTTCTTCTTTCATTGGAGAGATATTTGGAATATTCATATTTTCATTTATTCTTTGCTCTACACTACTGTAATGTTAATACTTAAAATTTAAGAATAATAATCTTGGTCTAGTATTAAAAATTTGCTAGTGGTAAAAAAAATAACCTCTATAGTTTGAGTAACTATTGGGGTTCATTTTTACATTTTTATTACTTCTTAGAGTATAAGAAATTTTATAGAGATTAATTACTAGATTCAAACTTTAATAATAGATATTGTGGGTAATTTTCACCTTCAAAATTATTACTTCTATTAAATCTCATCCTAAATAGCTACAAAATCTTAGATTGTTGCTTAGGTTCTATAACATAATTCCGTACACAAATTTAAAATCCCTTTGTATTCTCTATATGTAAAGAGAAAAGAAATAAAATATAATTATAAAAAGGAGAATATATCATGAAATATACTGAATCTGAAATCTCTGATATATCTAAAGAAGACATTGAAAACTTTAATAATGATAGAAGATATATCTATGAAGCTCACGATCACTTACTAAAAAAACTTTTTGGTTTTGTACCTGAAAATCCTAGTGATTATTTAGTTGAACGACAAGTGTATGCCGAAGCAATGAAGGAAGTGCAGAAAGAATTTCAACTTGAAGAGGGTGACCCAAGATTAGTTTTATTTATATTAGAACAACTTAGTCGTTCACCTAGATTTATTGATTAATCCCCCAAAATAGAAAAGAGGTAAAAGAGATGTATACATGTACTCATTGCAAAAATAAATTTAAAAATAAGCCTTTAATTGGATCTAATAATAAAAAATACTGTAGCATAAGGTGCATTCCAAATTCTTTAATAGATGAAGCCTATTCATCTGAATACTTTAATCTTATTGAAAGTATAAATGATATTGACTCAAGAATATCTGGTATTAATGATATTGATGATAGATTTGAATTAGAGAATGAAGTGAATGATCTTAGTACTTCTTACATTGCAGATATGTTTGGAGATGATGAAGGACTTTTTTATAAAGGACAAATCTATACTGAACTTAAAAGCTTAGATAAACTATATGATAAAATTCACAACATATTTATGGAAAGAAAATTACAATTAAGACGTGCAGTAATAATTTATTGGGATGACTTACTTAGTATTGTTGGAAATGAAATATATAGCATTATATTAAAATGCTTTCATGAGAAGATGAAAAGTGTTTCTTATGAAAATCTGCATTATTCTTGTATTTACTCCAAAAACAGTACTGAACTTGGTTGCTCTATAGATAAGCTATATGTAAAGACATTAAGACAAGCTCATGCCATAAAAAAAATTTACTATGAAAGTTTTAATCAATATAAATCTAAATTAACAGATAAACAACTTGATTCTCTATCAATTACCAATAACTGCATAGATATTCAACCCCTTGCTTACTGCTTTATATGTAAAGAGTGGGAACCTTGGGATGACTTTTCCTTTGACGAAAAGTTAAATGTTTATAAATGTGGTGTATGGTCTGATTGTTCTAAATATGATGATTATTATAACGATTAATATTCAAGAAACTCAAAATATTATTCATCATATTAGCTTCAAGATAATTATTCATTTAATCAGCATATAAATTTTCATATGGAATTTAACTCTAATGGTACTTCTAGTTTTTATTCTTTTAATCTAAACAAAGAACACGCATCTTATTGAATAATAAGATATGTGTTCTCAATTGCTTTATTAAATTATTCCCTGAAGTGTTTGATTTTATCTGTTTTTCCTTGCTATAATATACTTTAAAATAAAACAACATCGTCATAATTATTAAGGTTTAATCTTGTTTTATTTGATATTTTAATTGGATAATTTGTGCGCGGAAACATTTATGCATCATGTGTCTTTGTACATATGAATGTTTGTTACTACTTCTGTACTTTTGAAGCATTATTAATCAATGATTCTTTGTAACATTCTAAAAGAACGCCTACCCTCTTATCATCATTATCTAATACTTTATTTGAATAAAATTTTTCTATAAGCTTGTCCAACTCATTATGTGCTTTAAGAAGCTTTTTAGGCATTGAAATTGGATCGTAGAGTTCAGATAATGTTCTATATTTATTTTCATCTCTAATCGATAGTATCTTCGTAACAACTTCTCTTATATCACATTTATTTTTGTTTGTTAGTTTGCAAAAAGGAAAGGTATTATAACATAGTTGAACTGAGTATCTGTAATCTCCCTTTATTCTTCCACCAATCCTTTTAACCCATGCCATATGCATAGATGACATAAGTATTCCCATTACATAAAGTTCGTTACTATGAATAGCTATACAAGAATCATGTACTATATCCGCTTCACTGAATAATGACATAGGAATATACTTCCTTCTTTCAGATGAGTGTCGTGGTATACATATATAATTCCTATTAGGTTGTCTTATCTCTCCAAAGGCATAAGGAATCTCTGATAATTTCCTTGTTGCCTCTCTACTACTTGCTTCTCTATATTTCTTTACATTCGTAACTCTTTTTCTTATGAATTCTATTTTATTTATAAGATGTGTATTTTCATCATTTATCCATAAGCACCATCTAAACCTTCCATTTATCATTTCTTTTGCACTTATCAATCTTCTTATAATTTTTTCTCCATACTCTGGGTAAGCTTGATTAAAAAAATCCTTTTCTTCTTTTGTTAATATAAGACTCTTATTATCATTTGGCATATTTCCCATTGCTGCATATGGTGTATTCTCTACATCTAATCTATCTAATGTCCCTTTAACTATTAAATTTTCACCATCTACTAAATAGCAATTTATATTTTTTGCTTTTATTCTCAGAGGTTCGGATGAGACATCAGTGTAATCATATATATACTTTTTACTTCTTGGCTTCTTTGAAAAACATATAATAACTACAAAAACTACTGCATTATAACTTAATCCATTTTTCCATTTAAATGATCTATGAGCAAAATTAATAACAATGTTTTTGTTAAATAAATAGCTCCAAAGAGGTTCAATTTGCTCTCCTTGAATAATGGAATTTGTAGATACGAATGCTACTTCTATATTTGTATCCTCAATATAATCTGCTGCCTTTTTATACCACGCACTTACATAATCAAGAACCCCATGTTTCTTTATTTTTTCAAAGACCAGATTCATGTCTTTTTCCTGCTCTTTATTTCTATCTTGCTTCGATATAAAAGGTGGATTTCCTACTATATAGCTTATATAATCCGGTTTTACGCAATCTTTCCAATCAATCTGTAATGCATTAGTATTAAATATATTTGCTGCTTTCTTCAATGGGATTCTTGCATAATATCTTCCAAGTTCTTTTGATAGTTCCATATTCATTTGATGATCAGACATCCATAATGCCACTTTTGCAATTAGTGACGATAATTCATCAATTTCAAATCCATACATCGAATCAACATCTAAAATATTTAGTAATCCTATAACATTTATATCCTGCAATTGAACAAATCCTTTAATGCTATTAATTTTCTTAATTATTTCTAATTGCAATCTTCTTAATTCTCTATAAGCTAAAACTAAGAAGTCACCACAACCACATGCAGGATCTAATATTTTAATTTGTGATATATCTATGAGTAATCTTTTTAATAAATTTTGATCACTTCCACTCTTCTCGAACCTCTCATATAAATCATCTAAAAACAATGGATTTAGAACTTTAAATATATCCTTTTCAGCTGTATAATGGGCTCCTAAACTTTGTCTCTTCTCTTTATCCATAGAGTTTTGAAATATTGAACCAAAAACTACTGGTGAAATACCACTCCAATTAAGTCTACAGCAATCTATTAAAATTTTTCTTGTACTTGAATCAAAAAAGGCTGTAGGTAATCTGTCTCTAAATAACCCACCATTTATATACACCAACTTATCTAAATTAGGGTTTATATTTTTTTGCCTAAACTCATTATCTGTATTTAATATATCGAAAATACTATTTAATTGAGCACCTAAATCTGAACCATCTTCCTTTGTATTATTCACTATATAATGTTCAAACGCTCCTTTTGTCCATATTTCTGTATCATCCGCAAAGAAACAAAATAATAATCTTACTAGCAGTACTCCCAGATTATGACCTGTATAACCATTATTCATTAATGCATCATGTAGTTTACCAATTTCAGTTCCTGCATCAATATTCACCGGATCTTCTTCTTTAATATTAATTGAATCGTAATCACTTATAAAATTAAATAAATGCAGTTTTGTATATAATTCATTTAGCTTAAATTCGTATTCTTTACTTTCATCTAAATCATATAACTTGAAGTTTTCAAAATCTGATACAATTATATATTTAGGCAACTCATTTTCTTTTAATCCTGAAAAATACTTTAGTGCTTGGGAATAAGCTGTATCTAAGTTTTTGCCCTTTGATTTATGCTCAACTATTAATTTCCCCTTCCAAAACAAATCGATAAAGCCATTTCCATTCTCTGTTGCTACAAACTTTTCAAATGCTGCAACTCTTCTTCTTGAAATACCAAATACCTGAAAAAAATCATTCCAAAAACTTTGTGCCTCTGCCTTTTCATTACTTTCTAATTTCCACTCTCTTGCAAATTGAATAGCCTTCTCTTTCATCTCATTAAATGAAATAGACACTCATTGCTCCCCCTCAAAAATGCTTTGACCTTCATTTATAATAAATAAGTCTTAATTACTAATATGTAATTAACTGGTATATATATTCATGAAAATAGCTTTGTGAGAATAAAAATAAACCTCTATAGTTTACACAACCATAGAGGTTTATTCTTTGAGAATTACTTTAGTTACTTGCGGTTAATCAATTAAGCTATTTGCAAGTCGTTCGTAAACTCACAAGTATTACCCTAGATATCCTAATTAGGGATATTTAACTTCCAAAATTTTAATTCTTCCGATTACTTCTTAAATTAAGTAATATCTGTACTTATGAGGATAATAGGCAATTATTATTCCACTTTATTTTTGCCGAGACAATACTTTAATCAACCAACTTGTACTTGGAAATATTTATACCTCAGAGGTCGCTGCACGATTTAGGAGTGTTTGCTATTAGTCAAACAGTTCATCTAATTTCTTATACAGTTCTTTTATTGTAGCTTTCTCTTGTTTTTTTAACGTTGCACCTCAACCCAAAAATTTATACTTATTTTCTGAAACTATGATTTCCTGTTTCGCTATTTCATTTTTTAATTTCAAAATCATTTCAGCTTCCAAACGCTTTTCCTCTAATTTTTTCTGCCCATCCTTTATGGCCTCTAAACATCCTAACTCTTGTCTTTCTTTCTCTTTTCTTTCAACTTCTAGCCTTTCTTTTTCTATTTTGTCTTCTTAGACAAGTTGTTCTTCCATTACTAATGTATCTTTATGTTGTTCATTAATAAACTCTATTTCAAAATCATCAGTATCTGCTTTTTCTAACTGAGCAGAAAAAGAAATATTTCTATGCGTTTCTGAATTATCAAATTTAATAACATAAGACGAATTCATAGAATCTACTTCAATAATTCTACCTGTACCAAATGATTTATGAATTATTCTATCAATTCTCATATGCTTTAAAGTTTTAGTATCATCCCTTTTTCCTATAATGTAATACTTGCCCAAATCACAGGCAAAGCTATATGGAATCATTGTATACTTTTTAATTTTGTCATCATAATCTTTATATGTAAAAGAGATTTTCTTTTCTTTTGCAATGGCACTCCTTATTTTTTTAACATTCTCTTCTATAATTCTATCTTTACCATTGTCTGTTTTATCGAAAACCAACATAGCCTTTAACTTTTTAGCTTCTTTAGGTGGAAGTGCCTTTAAAAGACTATTCCTAATAATAGACATTTTAGTTTCCATAAAGGCATTGGACTGAATTAAAGCTGAAATTATAAGTACTACATCATCTGCACTTATCAAATCATCTGTTCTTATTCTATTATCGTTTTTAAGATCTTCAAAATCTCCACCATCTTTAATTATGTATCTTTTACCATCATTCTCTATATCCACATTAAAATAACGTTTTAGTTCAGATACATAATTCTTTATTGTATCTAATGATACATTGAATTCATCGGCTAATTCTCTTTTTGTTACCGACTTACCTTCATTGATTAAGCGATAAGTATCAAATACACGTCTTACTTTTTTTGCGCTCTCATCCTTTGGCATAGCAGTCCCTCCCCCAAAAAATACCTCATGTCCAAATTGTACCATCCTAAAACATGTTTATCTTACAGCATGCAGCCTATTTGCAGTAACAACCATTCCTTTAGCTTTTCCATCTATCTACATAGATCTATTATCCATAAATTCATCAAGCATTGTTTCAACTTTTTGAAAAATCCCCTAAATCAACCTATATTCCATCTCTTTCTTAAATGCCGCTCTCTGCTTTCTATTTAAAGTTTCACTATCTATTATCATGATTACATGCACTCTTGCTCTTGACATAGCAACGTATAATAATTTCTTAATCTCATCATTATTTAAGAAATCTTCTTTGATATCTGGAATGATTATTATGTCATTTTCAAGACCTTTATACTTTCTTACTGACTCTACCATAACATTGCTATATTCTCTGACTGCTTTTGAATAGCTGACTTTTTTTCTAGCGTTAGTCATTAGTATTGTAATATTTTCATCCTTAATTTTCTGAAGCCTCAAATCCTTTAATGTGCTTTTTAATTTTTCCATAACATCAGCTTGAGATTCTCCAACCATTATTTCTGGTTTAAGTCCATTTATTCCATTTAATATAATACTATTTTCATCTACATCTATAACTTTTAAAGAGCTTAAACAAATTTCATCTGTATTTCTCATGTTTCTTTTTAAATTGTATCTAACACCAATATCTAAAAAACTTATATCAGTTTGCCCAAACTTTTCATAAAGCATTTGTAATTCATCATAAAATACATATAGGCTGGCATTATCATCTAAAAAATTATATAGAGATTTAAACCATTCTTCTTTAAAATCTTGTCCTTCATCAACTAATATGGTATCAAACAATATATGTTTCTTTTCTTTATTCTCACTGCAAACTTCAAGATAGTGACTCATCATTTCATCATAGTCACCATTTTCTTGAAACTCATCATAATACTTTGGATGATATTCTTTTAAATATTCTTCTGCAAATATATGAATTCCATATACTTCAAATTCCCCTTGAGCCTCTTCTCTTACTTTATTAAATAACATATTATTATAACAAACATATAAAGCCTTCTTTTTAGCCTTGCTGTCCTTTAATGCCTTCTTTATAGCTAAAACAGTTTTTCCAGTACCTGCATGCCCTTTTATTGATATAAATCTATTGTCTTCTAATTGTTCAAAACACAAGGATTGCTCATTGTTTAAAGTTATATATCTTGAATTTAGCTTTTCACATTTTCTTGATAATGGTATACTCCCTTTAATATCAGGTACCAGCACTTTCCTTATTTTATTATAATCAGATAGCATTATAGGATTAATATCAAAATGCTCTTTATCAGCTCTATACTTAAAAATATTAATCAAGCTCTCTTCTATATTTTTAAAAGAATTCATATCTAATACAACTTCTTTAGGCATACTCATAGGTAATCTGAGCTTTTTTAGCTCAATATCTGGAAACCATACTGCTGTTGTAATATATGCATTTAGTTTCTCTCTTTTTAGCCTTGAAATAAGCTGATATTTGGTCGTATTTGCCTGCTTTTCTGGATCTTTAATAGTATTTTTTATATTATTTTTATCAATGCTTGTCCATTCACCATTTTCAAAATTTATTATTCCGCCTTTAACTTCTAGGGCTAATATTCCATAATTATGATTTAAAATGATAAAATCACATTCCCCGTTAGATTTATTTATACATAATTTGTCCTCTGTTACCCATCTTAATGAATATATAACAATCCAATCATCATTCAATTCATTTTTTAAAATATCAAATACTTCCTTTTCACTTTGACTTAAGTAATCTCCTTCGTTTAATTCAAAAGGAATCATAATTGCCATAAGTATTCACCTCCATGGTATATATTATAACTTATGATTACTAATTGCATCAAAACAACTTTATTGAATTTTAAAAAAGAATGATTCGTTAATAAATAACAAACCATTCTAAATATATATCTTGATATTTCAAATATTATAAGTATATATGTTGCAATAATAAAATTATATTGGGAATGATTCTAGGTTAAGTAACTATCCAAACGTAAAATGTATAAGGCTAATTACAACATATATGTTCTAGAATTCAATTATTTTAAAACACTTCTTACATAAATGTATCTTCTTGCCAGCAAATGTTATTTTTGATTTTACTGCTGCACCTTCATGGCAGATTTCGCATTTTTTTAACAAACCCTTATCATTCTTTAACTCATTGAGAGTTTTTATTTTGATCATAAAACTGTTCCTTTCTAGCTGATTCTTATATTAGCAGTTTCCATATAATCAACAGCTGTTTCTATTTTATAACCGTTCCTATCAAATTCTGATGGATGAAATGCTTTATATAATGTCCCTTGCTCCATACCTTGCATAATGCTAAAATTATATTTTTTTCCATGGTAATAATACTCGTAACTTCCATCATGAGTTGGTTGTCCATGACTTGAAAAATCTTTTAACGCTACATCTTCAAGCGATTTCTCTTCTATCCATTCATCTGAATTTAATTGGCTTGGATGATGCCCTTGTAAAAATTGCTTGTAGCTTCCATCTTCAAAAATCAGTATTTCACCTGAATTGTTTACTCTATTTCCATTAAATAAATAGCTGGTAATATCGTAACCTACTTTGCCATCCTTGTGTATTTTCTCATATGCCCCATCAATCCCACTTGTTGGACCTGGCGGCGTAAGTGTCGCCGCTGCTCCTTTGTATTCAGAAATTATTTTTAGTGCATCTTCTATTGTAAATTCTTTTTTAACTTCATTTGATTCAGTTGTTTGATTGTTATTAGAGTTGTGCTTTTCAGAACTGTCATTTGAGTTTGTACTTCTGTCAGTATTGCTGCTATTAGAAGTATTACCCTGTTGTGTATTGCTACTACTTGTTTGAGCATTATTTGTTTGATTGTTAACAGTGGTGTCATTTTCTTGTTCATTGTCAACATTCAGTGTATTATTGTTCGGTATTGTATTTGACGTTGTGCTTCCTTTGTTATTACTATTGTTAGTGACACTTGTTTGATTAGTATTATTAGTATTAGTTTGAGTGCTGCTAGCATATCCTAACCATTTTCCTGCTGCATCAAATTTAGATATTTTTCCATCTGTCACTACAGCACTTGTTGCCATTGTCCCATTAGGTTTAAGATAATACCAAGAGCCTCCATCTTGAATCCATCCAGTCTGCATTACTCCACTAGGTGAGAAATAATACCACCCTCCACTATTTAGCCATCCAGTTTTCATATAGCCATTACTGTCAAAGTAATACCATGTACCACCAATAGTTCTCCATCCTTTTGAATAACTGTTTCCTTCAGTATTCCCCCAGCCTCTGCTGTCTTGTCTCCACACTGCAGATGCCCCAGTTGCAGATAATGCAAAAATACTTTTTGCTGCTACTAACATAGCTATAACTTTTTTTAAACTTTGTTTTTTCATTCTTTTTACCTCCGTTAATATTCTGCATTTCAAATTTCCTTCTATATGAAGTGACTTGATAAGTTTATATTAACGGATAAGTATGGACATTTTTTGTCCTTTTAAGTATTTTTATTTGTACATGTTGCAAAAATTATTCTTCATCATAATTCTATAAATCACGTAATGAAAAGTGATGCTCCAAATCTTGAGTTTGGACAGCAGAACTTTCTAAGCAATCTTTAGCCATAATTATGAATTGAAACATATATATTTTTTTAGTATTTTATATATTCATTATATTTCTAAATTCGTCACTGCTTACATATCTCTCTAAGATTTTAATTTCTAAGCTGTCTAAAGATTTATTTTTGCATTGTATTTTGAATTCTTCAATTATAGTGTTTTCTTCCTTAATATGATACTCTTTAACTTTCTCCAAACTGTTAAAAATATCTTTCAATTTATTTACTGATTCTCCAACAATAAGTTTGTTTGTTTTTAAATCACATAATATCTCATTAATATCCTTACCATCTCTATTGTTAACCCTTTTAGTTATATTCTCCGAAATACTTTTCTTAAGTAGAAGCATTTGTTTTTCCTCTGCTTTTTTTCTTAAATTTATTGCATATACAATAGTATTCTTGTGGTTTTTAATTTTCTTATCTAATGATTTTCTACATTCTTCTATATCCAAAGCTTCTATTACTTCAACATCTCGCTCACTATAAACACAGTATTTTTTAAGTATATCTTCAAATTCTAACATTATAATCACCTACTTTTAGCCTTCAATCATTACATTTAAAACTTTATATGTATCCTTTAATAAATTTAAATAACGTTCATTTGATTTAGATATTTCAATTAACTTTATAACCGTTTCATTTGTTAATTCTTTATAAGTATTTGTTATTCCCTTATATTCCTCTACATTTCCTTCAGTTATTTCTATCAAATCGTCTAACCCTGATCCTAGTTCACTCTTTAATTTGTTTATCGCTTCCTTATTATCATCTAATTTTCTTGATAGCGCTTCATTCGTATCTTCTAGTTCAGCCTTTATATCCTCTATGATTGATTTATCCTTAATTTTTATTAATATATCTTCTAATAACCTTTTATCTTTTACTTGCTCTAAGATATTTTCTATTATTGTTCTATCTTTCATCTCTGATAGCATGTTTTCCAGTATTGCTCTATCCTTTACTTCTGTCAGAATATTTTCTGCCACCGTTCTATCTTTTACTTCTGCTAAGATGTTTTCTGCTACTGTCCTATCTTTCATTTCTTCTAGAATGTTTTCCAGTACTGCTCTATCCTTTACTTCTGTCAGAATATTTTCCACCACAGTTTTATCTCTTACTTCTGCTAAGATGTTTTCTGCTACTGTCCTATCTCTCATCTCTGTTAGAATGTTTTCCAGTACCACTCTATCCTTTACTTCTGTCAGAATATTTTCTGCCACCGTTCTATCTTTTACTTCTGCTAAGATGTTTTCTGCTACTGTCCTATCTTTCATTTCTTCTAGAATGTTTTCCAGTACTGCTCTATCTTTTATTTCTGTCAGAATATTTTCCACCACAGTTTTATCTCTTACTTCTGCTAAGATGTTTTCTGCTACTGTCATATCTTTCATTTCTTCTAGAATGTTTTCCAGTACTGCTCTATCCTTTACTTCTGTCAGAATATTTTCCACCACAGTTCTATCTGTTACTTCTGCTAAGATGTTTTCTGCTACTGTCCTATCTCTCATCTCTGCTAGAATGTTTTCCAGTACTGCTCTATCCTTTACTTCTTTTAACAAATCTTCTTTAAACCTTTCAAGTTTTTCTTCTTTATAAATTCTTTCTTTGTTTAAATTTTCTTCATAAATTTTGAATGCCATAAAAGCACCAATAATAATCACTATATTTATACCTGCTAATATTGATTTATTTCCTATATCATATGTCATCTCAACAGCTGCCGTAGATATCAGCCCTGTCACTATTGCTTTGATTACTATATTTAACATTATTCCTCCAACGCACTACTACTTAATGCTTTACTCAATTTTTTTATTTCATCTGATAAAAAGCCATCTATTTTTAATATTCCACTATCCATTAATGCTATATATCTCTTACTTTTTATTTTAATATCTACAATTTTTATAAGTCTTGCCTGAAAATTGTTCATTAAATAATCATCTAAACTCTTTTTCACACTATCAATTGATGATAACAGCTTATTTACAATCAAATAATTGTCTGTAAAATTATTCGGCTGTAAATAATCTATAACCATTTTTTTAGCTATTTTTTCATATTCTAATTTTGCCATCAGATCTATTCTGTGTAAAAGCTCATTTATTTTATCTTCCTGTAGTTCATTAGAACTTAAAATATTTATAAAATCCATGGCAATGGCTATCCTAAAACTATCTTCAATTAAATTAGTTTCTAATATCTGCTTATCCTTTTGAATTAACTTACTTTCAATAAAGATTCTTTCATTATAATAACTATTAAATTTTATCAGTATATCTTTCATTTCTTTAAGGTCATTTACTTTTCTGACCTTATGAAGTTTATTATCAATAATACGATTTTCAATACCGCTTAGACCCTTCTCTCTAAATATTATAATTAGTGAATTGTCCACACTGTATTTCTTATTTAATCTCTTAATAATTCTAATAGTATTATTTTTAATCCTATAAGGGTGAATGCACTTTATAGAAAGTGCATCACTGCTATAATTTACTTCATAAGAATCTATACTTTCTTTTTCTATATATACTAATTCATAATCTTCTAAATCCTCTAAAGGCTCTTCTACATAAAACAACTTCTTTAATATAGGATAATATTCATCAGCTACAATAGTTATAAATTTAGTTCCATCAACATCAATTTTTTCATTTTCTGCTGAGACGGCTACTTCACTCAAACCATCATTAAGATATGTCTTATATATATTTTCAAAGTTTTTCTTTTGATATAATAAATTTCTTAAAATCTCCATTACACTATCAACTCATCAATCCATTGTTTGTAATTCTTAAGCTCCTCCACCAAAGCAGTCTTAGCTTCGAGTTTATTAGTTATTTCCTGTCTTTCACCAGTACTTTGATCGATTGATTCTTTCATAACCTGTAATCTTTTGTTAAACTCATTTCCACTTTTAATCAATATTTGTTGTGTCGTAAATTTAAAAATATCCTTTACCTTAATAATTGTATTCTCTGCCTCTTCAGTAAAAATTCTACCTGCTTCATTCTTATAATGTTCTTCTAATGCCTTGCTTTTATTTTCATAATACTCTTTTTCTTTTCTCACTAATAATAATTTTTCACGTTCTTCACTTATTGCTATTTCTTTTTCTATTTCTCTCTTTCTTCTTGCTGCTTCAGTTATTGAGATATTTCCATTCTCTATTTCAACTTCTAATCTAGCTTGTCTACCTTTAACTTCTCTCTTGGATTCTTCCAATCTTTCCATTTCATCTATCCATATTTGTTTTTTAGTTTCATTTTCTACATACGCAACTTTTGATGGCTTTATACTTTTCCCTAAAGCTCCTCCAACTTTTTCACCGATTCCACCAATAGAAATGGAATCTAGTATTTCTAGCAGCTTTCCACCTTTTTTTCCTTTGGCAGATTCAATTACTTTTCCTGCTTTCTTCATTCCTTCTTGAGCAACTTTTATGCTCTTCGTTGCATACTGCGCCAATTTCACAGAATCCTTAGCCATATCTGCAGCCTTTAATGCTGCTGGCGCTGCTGCTGCTGGAGTAAAAAATATTAATGCTATATCAGCTATCTCTCCAATTGTCCTACCAATAATTCTACCTGTTTCTTCTCCGCCATCTTCTGCTATCTCATCATACTCTGGAATATAACCACCCTTAGTTAAAATCTGTTCCTTAATTTGGTTATACTCTTCATCATTCTTACTAATATTATCTTTTATCATAGCAATCTTATCTGATGTAGCAGCCACCTCATCTTTTATAGCTTCTATTTCAATACCAGCTCTTAATCTATCTTCCCTTAATTGTCTTAAATCATCATCACAAGTTAAATCTAATTCTTCAATGGTTGGTAAATGAAGCTTAGCCTCTAATTTAAGATCCAATTCAGTATTTATACCTTCTAGTTGAACATTATTCTCTAAATAAATGTAATTTATTAACTCATTAATTGTCTTATCTAAATAGGCTTTGACTTTATTATTTATTTTTTCAGATGCTTTATTAAAAGTTAATGATAATAATTCTTCATCAATTTCTTCACTAGAAACTAGTACCTCTACTATTTCTGCTTCTTCTTCCTGATATATATTTTTAATGTTATTTTCAATCTTAACTTTATTTTCTTCTACAATCTTATTAAAGTTTTTAGTTATATCCTCTTCGTCCATATTCATTGTGTTTATCTTGTTATTTAATTTTTCAATTTTGGCACTTAATTTCTCGCCATCAACCTCAGATAAGCTTCTTATTAAATCTAGTTCTTCTAAAAGTTCCTCTAATCTTTTTTCAAATATTACACCTAATTGTCTCTTTGCATTTTCCTTTATCTTCTTCTCATTATTGCATTTTACTGCAAAATTAATATTCTCTCTTATAGCATCAATTAATGCACTATCTTCATATGCAGCCTTTGAGCCAATTGGTTGTGCACTGGCTTTAATATTAAGTTTATTTTCTAAATCTGCTTCAGCTTCCAAAACAAACTTATTTATATAATCAGTTTCTTTATTTATATACTTTCCATCTATTTCATCATCAATGTGAGTCAATATAAAGAATATGTCACTTGTGTACTTTTGGATTTCCTGTATTTTTTGAATATCATAATCAGTTAATGCTTTATTGAATACATATAAAACTAAATCTGATTTTCTAATTACTTCCTTTGTTATTAGTTCATGTTCTTCATAAGTTGTATTTGTTCCTGGAGTATCTATTAAATGATAATTATCTAATAGATATTCACTTTCTACTGGAATAGTTATACTTAGTATACTTTTATCATAGTCTTCAACATTCTTAGCATACTTTTCAACATTTTCATTTGTTGCGTCTATATGCTTAACTTTTCCATCATTGTACTTAACTTCTATGTATTTTGTATTAGATTTTATCAAGTCTATAAAAACTGGTGTACACTCTAAATTAGAGCTAGGTAAAAAGTTATTCTTATTTATCAATGCATTAATAAAAGTACTCTTTCCTGAACTAAATTCACCTGTAACTGCTATAATTTTATCGCCATTATTAATTTTATTAATGTACTCTCTTATTAGTTCTTCACTTATTCCATATTTAGAAAAATCATTAATTTCCATACTAAACTACACTCTCCCTTATTGTTCTCACATTATCTATTGATTCATTTAATGCAACAATTTCTTCTGATATCTCTTTAATTTTCATATCTAATTCTTCTGGTGATACTTTGCCTGCAAATATTAAATTTTCAATAGCTTCATTTTTAGTCTCTATTTTTCTTTCTAATGATATTAAAGCCATCTCAATTATTTTATATATAGTGCCACTATTCATATCTAATGAAGTTTTAGTTTCTTCAGCTAAATCTGAAATATATCCCTTAATAGATTTTTTATACTTTCTTAAATTAACACTTACTAACTCCTGCTCTCTATTAAATCGCTCTTTTTGCAGGTCAATTTCTCCATTATAGAAATTTTCCATTTCTTTTCTAAAATTAATTTCTGCTTCACTTTGCAGAATATCCAAAATCTTGCTTCCCTTTACATCTCTTTCTTTTTCTCTTAATAGTGATTCTTTTTTCTTAATCTTTTCCTCATATTCTTCATTGATATCTAGTTTTTGTTTTCTTTTTAAATTAATTTCACTCTCATCATATTCTTCATATTCTCTTTCAACTGGCTTTTTCCCAAAAAAGAAATCAATACCCTTTCCAAATAAACCATCCCTTGAAACTCTTTCTGTTCTTAATCTCTTATCTCTATATACTTGTCCCTCTCCAACTTGAAGTATTCTATCTCTTTTTTCATTTTCTAATCTTTCCAAAGCTCTTCTCTGTCTCTCAACTTCTTGTCTTAATTCATCGTTTTCGCTGCTTTCTCTAGCGAGCCTTTCCCATTTAAGCCTCTTTTCACTTAGTTCTTCTTTTTTCTTTGCTATCTTCTCTTCAATATCATCAAAATAGCTCTTGTCAATTTCATTTATTGATACAACACTTTTCCCATCAATATTAAGTTTTACTTCGATTGCGTTAACAAGTTTGCCCTTAATCATATCAAAGTCTTTTTGATCATCTATATATAAATCAATTATCTCTTCAAACTTTCTGATCAATTTTTTTTGAGTTCCATCAACAGTATTTTTAATTTTACTTGTAATATTTTCTGTCATATTGCTAAAATCTGTGATTCTTAATGCAAATGATGATTTTACATCCTTTAAATCTTCATCTACTCCTTGTTCCAATTTTCCTGCCTCTGATTCTATGAAATTTCTAGAATTATTTATTTCTGACTTTACAAGCTTCCTTATAGACTTTTTTCTTTCCTTAAGATCATTTTCTAACTCTTCTAGTTCACTCTTTGCTCTTGCAATATCCTGTTCTAGCTTGTCATTCTCTGTATTGTAAATCCCAAATTGTTCTTTTTTTAATTCCCTGCACTCATTTAATTTTGATAATATGCTTTTTATTGGTGCTTCTAGTCTGTCCCTAATATTATCATCACTTGTTAAATAATCTGCCAGCTTTTTCTTAAACTCCAGCACCCTTGCTGTTTCTCTCTTATGAGAGTCTTTTTCAGCAATTCCTTGCTTTTCAAGTCTAGCTGATATAGGATGTACAAACTTATCTTTAACATCTGCTCCAGCAATATTTATCTTGCGTTTTAAGTCAATTATAGTATCTTCTATTGTACTTTCAGTTTTGTCCTCCATATCAATTTTGTTTAACACAAGAAAAATTCTATCCATCTTGTCATTAACATCTCTCAAAAAGTTAAACTCCTTTTGTGACCCTGGTTTATCATAAGAAAATAAGAATATAGACGCATCTGAATTTGCTACATGAGATTTTGCTGTTTTTGTATGAATATAGTGTGTTGAGTTAAATCCTGGAGTGTCCACTATCTCAACTCCATCTTTTAATATCTCAGAATCTAAATATAGAACAACTTCGGCAATCTTATCCTCAACATCCTTAATCTCATTGTTTCTAGCTGAATATTTTTTTATTTCGTTAATTTCGACAACCTCAACTCTACCATCCTTAAATATTATTTCAGCCTTATTTTTTAAAGCTTCAGTATGAGCATATTTAAGTCTAGTTATAGTTGCTGTACTTGCAAGCTCATCCTCAACAAGAATTTCTTCTGAAAATCCCATTAATGCATTTAAAAATGTACTTTTTCCATTACTAAAATGCCCAAAAATAGATATTACAAATCTATGATTTTCTAAGTTTTTAATTTTTTCATCTAAAAAATTTACTGTAGCTTCATCTTTAATGTTTTCTCTAATAAGTTTTACTGCTTCAACAACCTTATCTTTTTTCTCTTTGTACTCTTTTAGTTCCATCTTAGCCCTCCGCGTTAATTAATTTTTCCATATCATTTAGCTTATCTAAATTTTTATCTTTATCTATCTTTAACTCATTTATCCCCTCTACAACCTGGTTGTATTTTTCATCGAGAGTCTTCTCAAATGCATTAATATAGTAATTTGCCTGCTCAGTAACTTCATTCTTAATATAGTCATAATACTCACCTAATATTTCATTAAACTTACTTAGCATAATCCCAAAATATTTACCTAATAATTTACTAAAATATATGTAAAGATCTTCTTTCTTGTTTTCAACAAAAACCTGTTTACTATTACTTATACGTTTTTCCATATTCTCAGCTGCTTGTTTCCTGCTAGCTTTTAAGCTATCTATGCCAATCTGCAATTTACTAATTTTTTTATTAATATTCTCTGCTTTTGTCTTATCCTCAAGTAAGCTATCAATCTTATCTTGGTATTCTTTCTCTCTTTGTCTATAGTAATCAATTATATTGTTACGTTTCTTCTCCCAGGCTATTCTTTTACTGTGATCTAACCCATCAGGAACTTTAACATCATATTCTTCAGTAAAAAGCAGCCATTTCCGTCTAGTCCTAGTCTCTGTCCTATATTTCTGAACTGGGTCAGGCCTCTTACCTAATCTTGATATTTCATTTTCCATATCAACTTTGTCAACTCTTATTTTTGCTTCTATGTTTTGAATTTCTTTGCCATAATTAAGGTTATACTTACTTAATAATTGCTTATTATTTCTTAATTGTTGTTCTAAATCCTTAATACTTTTTTCTAAGTCCATTAAAGTGCTATCGTTATTATTATTCGTATACTCCAAATTCACTTTAACTTCATCGTTCTTTGTGGTGAAATTTATTTCTCCACTTTTGTTAAATATCTTCTTAAATTCTTTATTAAAGGTATAGCTTAATAGTGAATTTATATTTTCCTTATATTTATTAACATTTATGCTATAAGGTTCTATACAGTTATTAATAATATTCTGAACATACTTTTCTAATTTCTTTTCAATTCCATCGTTTAAGTCTTCATAACACTTAATATTATCGTTTATATATAGAAGTATTTGTTTTTTACCTTTACTAACTTCATCTTTTATATCAGAATCCATGGTCCTTGCAAACTCTTCATTGGATTCCATTAGCTGTCTAAGGGTAGAGTTTATTATTGCTCTTCTATTTTCAAGAATTAATTCTTTTTGAAGATTAATCTTATTTAAAACATCATCTATATCTTTCAAACCTTCAGCTTTATTTTTCTGCAATTCCTTTTTAAATTCTTCTAATAATATTAAAATTCTTTCTTTTATGTCTTCATAAAATGCTTTTGATCTATTATCCTTGCTTAAAAATCTATTTAAATATTCTCTAAAGTCATTAAAAGATGACCTTTCTAAATACTCTTCTTGAGTTAATAATTTATTTACTTCAGAATCGCTCTCTTTAATTACCTGATTAAATAAATTTACATCTCGTCCCCATAAATAATCTCTGCTATCTAATGCAAATACCTTTATATTGTCTATGGAATTTTCTTTTAAAGTAGTCTTAACTGATTCTACAACTCTATTAATTTTTATTAGCGCTTCTTCTTTTGACCTGGAAGAATATAATTCACTAATTTTATTTATAACTAATATGATTTCCTTTGTTTTTATTCTTCCAAATTCTTTTAGATTTCCTTGTAGTAAGTTAAGTTCTGTTCCTGTTAACCCTTTATAATCAACTAATACAATTGTTGCATGTGCTTCCTTCAATACCTCTTTTGTGATAAGTAACTCTTTTTCTCTTATCCCCTGAAGGCCTGGAGTGTCCATAAGTAAAACTTCTTTATCGATTCCAATTATAGGATAACTTATATTTACATTCTTAATATTTTTATTATCATTTCCATTCTTATCCAGGTAAGATTTTAATTCTAAATAACTATTTTCTTTACTTAAATTTATAGTTTTTGGCTTGATATCATCATAACTTATTTCAGCCAGCATTTTTTCACTGTTTTTTATTATAGTTAATACTCCAGTAGCCTCTTGTGCTGATGAATATAGTACTCTTTTCCCAATAATTGAATTTAAAAATGTACTTTTTCCAACAGAAAATTCACCTATTACTGCTATTTTATAACTATCATCATTTAATAAATTCTCTATTTCTTCAATATCTTTTTCATAATCGCTATCTATACTTTGAGATATTTCTCTCAAAAGCTCAATTGCTTTATTATATAACTTTGTCATTCTTATGTTTATCTCCTTAATAATTTTTAATGAATATTTTTAATTCCTTAAAACTCTTCCTTATAAAAGTTATTTCATAACTATATGATAACGGATATGCATGGACATACTTTGTCCTTAATATATTTTTTCTATTTTACTTTTAAAAATATTCTTAATTCTATACTTGAATAACTATTGGTAATTCTTCAGCATATTCTCTATTGTTTTTTCATCTCATCCCTATATTGCTGTGGTCTTGTAACTTCTAAAAACTCTTTTTGTGAAAGCAGCCACCTTTTTACCCCTTCTCCATATACCTCTGCTTCTATTATTGCTTTTTTATTTTCATCATCATATCCTATGACTTTGGCCGTTGGCAGTCTATCGAGGACTGCCTCTAAGGAATCTCCCCAAAACTTAAATTGTATCTTCATCAATTCACCTGTATACATGAATTGAATTCTTTTTCTAAATTCTCCTTCTTCGAATCTATCTCTATCATATAAAGGAAATTTGTTTCCATCTTCTACAATCTGATATTCTTCAAATCTATCAACTCTAAATACGATCGAATTATCCCCACTCTTTCCATCAACATAACAAATTAAATAAAAATAAAATTCACTAAATATTAATCCAAGAGGCCACAATACATATTCTTTAATTTTTCCATCTTGTCTTCTGTATTTTACTTTTGCTTTTCTTTTATTTCGAACACAAGTATTAATCTCCCATAAAAAATCAATTAGATCTTTATTATGAGTAGGTGGAATATAATGAAATTCTTCATTTCTAATGGTATCTCTAAATAATTCTCTGTCTTCACATTGACTATCTAATATATCTAATATTCTTGTTATTTCCTGCTTTGAAAAAGCTCTAGATTCAAGAAGAATTTTAGCTAGTGCAAATATATCCCTATCTCCGAACTTAAACCCTCCACGTTTGGTGACTTTATATATTGGTTTTGCCTTATTTTTATGACTATCAACTATTATAGTTCTGCCCATTTTCAGGTCTTTTTCTAAAAAGTATCTTAATTCATCAATATCTCTTTGTATTGTTTTGTAAACAACATTATATTCTTTAGACATATCTTCCTTGGTCAAAGCTTCACCTTTATGAAGTTTCTCATATATATCTAGTATTCTATGGGTTTTAAAGTCACTGTCTCTTTTCTTATTTTCCTCTTTTTTTCTTCCCCCACTTTATATCTTCCTCCATTCACTTCTTTAACTAATCTAGACTAGACTTAAGGTAAAACTAATCTATAAAACTAAAAATTCATATCACTTTTTTCGATGATATGAATTTTTAGTAGCTTACCTATAAAGCATTCTCATTCCTTCAATAGCTTCTTTCATTTCTTCCCTAAAATTATCTGGGCCCAGAACCTCAACAAATTTCCCTTGACTCAATAGCCACATCTTTATACCCTTACCAAACATTTTTGCTTCAATTATGTATTTGCCATTATCTTCTTTAATAATCTTAGCATTAGGTAATCTATCTAATACAGCCTCTATAGAACCACCTTTAAATCTAAACTTTATTCGTTCTAATTCTCCAGACTGCATAAATTGTATTAGTTTTCTAAACTCTCCATCTTCAAATCTCTTACTGTGATCTACCTTATAGTTTTTATCTGTAGTAATAAGTTCCCTAATCCTATCTACTCTAAAGATAGTAGGATATTCGTCACTTCTTCCCTCTATAAAACCTATAAGATAAAAATAGTATTCGGAAAACATAAGCCCTTGTGGATATATAATTCTCTTTGACATTTCTTCTTGCATCTTTCCATCTATACCAAGCTTGCAGTATCCTATTTCTAATATTTTTTGCTTTTTAATTGCATCGCTTATTTGCCACAGCTTGTCTAGAAGTTCTGTACCATGTCGCGGTGAAACGTAATTCACTAATTCATTTCCTATAATAAACTTAATATTTTCTTTACCTTCACACACACAATTATCAATCAGATTATTCATCATACCTTTTATCTCGTTTTTTACAAAGCCTCTACTTTCTAACAAAACTTTAGAGATTGCTAGTACTTCTTTTTCATTTAGAGTTTTACTATGCTTTCCTTTTAGGATATATCCATCTTTCTCTGCTATAACTTCTTCTCCAATTAACTCTCCATTAGAATCTTTAGATTCTTCAGAAACAAAATCTTTAATTTCTTTTATATATCTATAAAAAGTTCTTTCATTAATTTTAAATTTGTTTAATACATCATCCTTTGTAACTACTTTCCCATCTTTTAATTCATTATAAATAAATAACAACACATATGATTTAGATTCTTCCATATTAAATACGTTAACCTTTCCTATTTTACCATTTATATTATATTATTACACATTTCTCCTTAAATTTCATCTTTTTTTAGTTTATTCTTGTACATTTCTGCATCAGCCTCTTTTATCAAATCATTAATAGACATTTTCTTTTTTATTTCCTGCTTATATTCATAAAATCCATAACTTAGGCTTAAATTATAAATGGTATTATTTTCATTAAATCCATCTACCTTTTTGCAGATTTTATGCCATATATTATTTACTTCTTTCATAGTTGTTTTTGGGAAAACTATCAAAAATTCATCTCCTCCCATCCTGATTATGAAATCAGTTTTTCTTATACTCTCTTTTAGAATATTTGTTACATTTATTAATAAGTTGTCCCCTTCTTCATGACCAAAAGTATCATTTACAATCTTTAATCTATCTACATCAACAAAGCACACTACAATATTCTTCCCATTGCTTTTTGATGAGTAAAACTCTTCACTTAACACTTCTAAGCCTGCTCTTCTATTTAATACTCCAGTCATCACATCTGTATTTGCATAATAACTTAGCTTTTCTCTTTCCGAATATAGTCTTTTTAATATCTCATCCTTCTGTACTAATAATTTAATAAGTGCTTTTTTATCCATATTTTCATAATCCAATCAAAATCCCTACCTCAACATTGATATTTGCTAAACTTTACCTTTAATTATACACAATGCGATGACAATAACTGTCAGTGTGAATTAGAAAAATAAAAAAATCTAAAGTAGAATTATTTAACTATAAACTTCTACTTTAGACTACTATCTTTTTTGTATTTTGAATAATATGAACCGTATTATTGATGTTAATGATAATGGTGAACTTTTCAATTTCTATAATCATTTCATTAATTAAGTAATATCAATAATCCTAATTGCATTATTTCTTATAACTTGATGTATATGTAATAACATAAATCCTTATTTAAAACTTATTCGATAAATTTTAAGTTATAATTACTGTAGTATTAATACCATCATATCCTGCTATTATTATTCTTTACTAAATATTGTTGATAGCTTAAGCAACAATCATTATACTTCGTTTCATCTTTAAAATTCCAGCACTGAGGGTGATAATGCTTTATTATACATATTGACTTATGTCCTACGTTCCATTCATTGATCCAATCATTGTATTTATCTAAATTAAGATTTGTGTTCAATTGCTCTTTTGGTATTAGCATTTCTAGTATATACATTACATTAGCTGTCACAATAATATCAGGATTAATTAATTCTATTTCCTTCAAAATCAAATCTTTGTCCTTCTTTGCAAAATCCTCAATCTCTGACATATTTGATACAGATGCTCCAAATGTTTTTTTCAAATTTAATATAGCAATATTCTTTAAATTACCACTTTCTATCTTTTTATGTATTTCATTAAAATCAGTTATATTATTAATATCTGTATTTAATAGTCCTTGTGACCATAAAAATATATTTCTCCAGGTAGCATACTGATTTAGTTTTTTAACATCTTTTCTTAACCCAAAAGCTAAATTCATATTTCCATCATCATCTTTTTCTTGCTCACCGTTAGGTTCTTTCAAAATAAATAATATTTTCTTCCCTGTTTCATCCCATGTATCATTATCAACTATTCCGTCTTTAACATATTTTTCAACATCATAGACATTTCTGTCCCTTCCTTCTTTTTGCCACTCTCTTTCCCATAATTCAAATAATTCACCCAAATTTTTTATATGGTTCATAATAATGTCTCCTTATATCTTAAATTATTAATTTTCTGTATATACTTTGTTTAAATTATTCTCCAATTAGAATTATTTCGATTTTATCTTTTAAAATTTCATCTTTCACTTCCTTCATATTACAGCATATCTCTTCACATTTAAATTTACCTTGAATTAATTCAAAAATTTCATTTACTCTACTAAAATTTAAATATTCATACGATTTAATGATTATTGACATACTAAATATTCCATAATCTTTTTCTTTTAAATAGTTTCCAATAGCATCCTGAGCAGCTTCTAAATGATTATCCATATCATAAATCTTACTCATTCCTATACATGGCAAAATTCTCATCTGTAAAATCATTTCTTCTACACTTATTCAGAAACATACTGATAAATTTCATTTCTCAAGCTTTTAGCTAGTTCATATAAAAATGATATAATACTACTACCTTCAAATTCAGTATTATAAAAATCCATTCCAGCCAATATATTAGCAATATAATGACACTTCCAATTACACTCTTCTTCCTTACCTAACAGATAGCAATCTACAAAATCAACGAATAACCCAAGACTTGATAATGGTATATATTTTTCATAGAAAGAGTATTTTAATAAAATCCTTTCGAGTATTTTTTTCTTTCTATAGTTATTCATACATTTTAATTTAATAACTTGTTCCATTTTTGCATCTATATTATTCTTTTGGTATAAATTATAGATTTCAATAAATTCCTTATCTGCTTCTTCATTAATATTATCAAGATCATTTTCTTGACTATTCATATTACTTCTCATATTCACATCATCACTACCTCTATTAGAATATTACCTATAAACTTTTCCTATTTCTTCTTGCATCTTTTTATCTATACCTGGCTTACAATATCCTATCTTTAATATCTTTTGATTTTCTATCGCATTACTAATTTGCCACAGATTGTCCAAAGTTCTACATCATGTGTGGTGAAACATAATTTACCAATTTATTTTCTATGATAAATTATATCATCTCATATTTGATGATAATATGCTATTTATAGTATATTATTCACTTTTTCCTTAAATCTCCTAATCCTTATCTTATTTTTGTACATTTCTGCATCAGCCTTTCTTATTAAATCGTTAATAGACATTTCTTTTTTTATTTCTCGACTGTATTCATAAAATCCATAACTTAAGCTTAAATTGTATTTATCATTATTTTTATTGTTCATCTCTACAGCTCTACAAATTTTATATCATACATTATTGACTTCTTTCATTGTTATATTAGGGAAAACTATCAAAAATTCATCTCCTCCCAACCTGATTATGAAATCAGTTTTTCTTATACTCTCTTTTAGAATATTTGTTACATTTATTAACAAGTTGTCCCCTTCTTCGTGGCCAAAAGTATCATTTGCAATCTTTAATCTATCTACATCAACAAAGCACAATACAATATTTTTCCCATTGCTTTTTGATGAGTAAAACTCTTCACTTAACACTTATAAACCTGATCTTCTATTTAATACTCCAGTCATCACATCTGTACTGGCATAATAGTTTAATTTTTCTTTTTCTAAATACAGTTTATTTAAAATGTTATCCTTTTGTATCAAAATTTTGATAAGAGTTTCTTTGTCTATATTTTCATACTTCACTTAACATCTCTGCTTTAATATTTCTATACTGTAAACTTTTCTTTAATTATACTTTGTTATACTGACATTAACTGTCAGTATGAATTTTAAAAAATAAAATTTTCATAACATAAAAAATCCTATGCCTTTAGATATAGATTTTTTCAAATTATAAAATAAAACATAATATAATTTGCTTATTAATTTCTCTATTATTTCAATGTGATGAGTGTGTTGAATAAATTTATTAAGTCATAACTTAGATATTTTTTGTGACCCTTTTTCATTAAGAATAAATCAAATCTTAAATTAAAGTAAAAGAGGCAATAATCTTTTCCTTGATTACTGCCTCATAAAAAATAATTTAATTAATACCATATTCTTCTGCACGTTCTAATAATTCGAGTATAGCTAACTCTAAACTTTCTTCTGCATTTTTTAATACTTCAGGAGTAAATCTCACAAATTTCAAATTATGATCTTCTACTTCATCAATTTCAATATCTAGATCTGTTCTTCTAGGATAAAATATCAACACTCTCATAACTGGCCTAATAGAATTTTTATATTTAGATCCTTTTTCTCCTTCTTTTATAAATAAATATCGTGTTGAGCAATTATCTCCATAAGCTGTTAATTGTTTTATAACATTTGAATTTGCTTCTCTTTGATATTTAATATACTTTGTAGCCCAAAGACCTTTTCTATCTCTATATTTAAACTCTAAAATTATACTTCCTATATAGACATCGCTTTTATAAACATCTATTCTTCCATCTGGTTGTCTATTACTAGCTGTAATATATAATGGTGTTTTATATATTGATGATTCACTACTGTAATTTGGCATGCTATCATCATATGTTAAGTTCATATAAATATCATCTTTTTTAAATGAAAGCCTTGTACTTGATTCTAATTCGGGTATTAAAACTTTATTGGATTCAATAGTTTGATCAAATAACCATCCACTATCTATTCTAAATCCAAGTTTCTCTCCTATTAGAATTCTACTTATCTTCACAAAGCACCACATTTCATATAATTTATCTGTTCTTTTCCATTGAAATGCAAATTTATTATCTAAAGTAATAGTAAATTCATTTCCTTTTAATTGTTGGTATAATTTATAAATTAAATTATATCTTGAATCAAAAAACAATGTATGTGGAAGATTAATTTCAATTTTATTTGAGACACTTTTGAACCATTCTACAGAATTTAATATACTAATTGAATTCTTCATTTTTGTGGCTAAATTCATTAACTTTTTTACATATTCAATAGTTCTTTCTTCGTCTTTTATTTTATTCTCATTATTTTTGTATCTTTCTAATTTTTTTATATTGATTTTCTTTTTATATACAAAATTTTCACTGGCCTCAATAAAATCTTTTAAAAACATTCCAATTTCTATAACTATTTTTTTTATCCATTGATTCTCAGGTAAGTCATAATTCAATTCAATTGTCGGTTGTTTTAAAAATCCTTCCTCTAAATCTCCTTGCAAATAACCCCTTATAGTTATCTCATCAATAGATTTAGCCTCATCTTCTCTTACAGTTTTATATATTTTTTTTATTTTATAATTCGGTTTAATTTTCAAATCTTCTAAAGCTGCCATTACATTAAAAAATTTGCTTTCTATAATAAAAAATTTGTACAAATCTATAGGCAAATCATCTATAAAAACTTCACCAATTGATATATTTTTTTTAATTAATTCAAATGCAAGTCCATTAATTTCTTCTTCTAAATCATCCTTAACTATTTCTAGTTCCTTTTCTGTAAATAATTTAGGATCTACTTTCATTTTAGAATAAAACTTTTTATTATGTATTTCAACAATTATTCTAAATGTTCCAGGTATTAATGGAAAATTATCAACAGTATATAGATCAATTAAATTATTAGAAGGTTCTATATATACATCCCCATCATCTTCTTTTACAATATCATTATTAAGTGTTTCTATTCCATCAATATAAAGCTTGGCATTATTATCTTCACATCTAAATAGTAATTTAGTACTAACATTCTCCTTTATTACTATTGCATCTTCCAAATTATAAAAATCCATTTCTTGATCAAAAAATTTTGCTTGTTGTGGACTGTTATTTTGTGTAATTTCTATTAAAAATTCATTATTATCTTTATATTGTATATCCATAAATTTTCAACTCTTTCGCCTTTTGCTTTATACAATTCCTAGATTTGTTAAAATTTGATATTTCCTCATATTCATCCAGCTTATCAATAATTATGCTATTGCTTATATTATCATCATTTTTATTATAAGTGCCCACTAACTCCTGCATTTGCTCTTGTGAACCCCTAATTTTAGTTAAAACCCTTTGTAATATTTGTAAATCAAATGCTTCTTCTCTAGTTAAAATACTATCATTAGGAATGTTTTTCAAATATAAATCGATTTGCCTTACTATTCTAAAACCTACACCTAAATTTTTATTAGTCTTATTTATTTCTATATTTAATATATTTAATAAATCTAATTCTCTCTCTTTTAATGTAACTTCTGATTGAATTACTTTATATTGATTATATTCAGTAAACATAATTTCAGGACTTCTTATTTGCTTTTCAAATTTCACATCTTTTATTTTAGTAAGTTCTTGTGCACTTAAAGTAATGACATTTGCCCTATCCAAAACCTTATCTGAAAAATGATATGTTGATTCATCTATATTAACTGTTCCTGCAAATAAAATATTATCTCTTATTGTAATCTGCGATGGATATTTATCTGCATTATATAATTTATTTTCTAAATCGCTATTATATAATGTAACTTTTCTTTTCGCTGAATCCATCTCTAAAATAGATAAAAACTGAGAAAAATAATATTCTACTCTAGCTAAATTCATTTCATCAAAGCAAACAATATAAATCTTATCAATATTCTTATCTGCTTGTACTAATGTATCAATTAAACTTGCATCACCTGGTTTATATACATTATGAATAGAGTCTACATATCCTAATAAATCTCTATCATCACACCACGATGGTCTAACTGGTATTATGTTTAGTTGAGAAGAATCTAATCCTAGTGCTTCTCCATACATTTGTACTAATTTACTTTTACCTGTTCCGCTCATTCCAGATAATATTACCAAGTTAGAAGATTTCATAGCTGTATGAAAATTAATTAAATCTTTTTCATAATATACTAATCCAGCCTCTTTAGTTCTCTTAATAAAATTGTTAATAAAATTTTTTTCTTCTACCTTCTCTTCTTGCTCTTCTTCTAAATTTACTTTAGTTTCTTCTATTTCCTCTTCAAATGCTATTCCTTGTTCTATTGCACGCTCCATTTCCAAGTAAACATCTGTACCAACAAATAATATATTCCTAATTTCCGGACTTTGGATTATGTTCAAAAAAAGCTCCTGATTTATATCAGCATGCTTTAAATATTCAAATTCAAATTTAACCTTTCCTCTTGAATAAACATGACCGTTAAAATTCCCTATTACCTTCACATCTTGTTCATCTTTCCACGCAATTATTGATGGTGTATCTGACACTTCATTAGAAATTCCATCTAGCTGATCTATAAATTCCTTCCTACTAACTGAATTTATAAATTCATCAAATTTCCTGTAAAAATTATTTACAGTAAATAATGGCACCGGAATATATTTTGAAGCATTTTTATAATTAGTAGGCTTTTTTACTTGTTTAACATCTTTAACTACAAAATTCTCTCCTTTTTGGACTGGTTTAAATATTAATAATCTTGTTGATAAGAAATTTTTTAATCGGTAAACTCTCTCTTCCTCTGAAAGTGTTATATCGTCTTCAAAGTCACAATCTTGTATATCAGATGTATATACTGTAAAATACCTATTATTTGGGAAACTCTCTGGTTGATCTGATATTAACTTTATAGCAAATTGTAAAGAATTATACTTATTTATAAAAACACTATCCTTCCACGCCCCTCCATACATTTCTTCAGCATCTGCTAAAGTTCCTACCATGTATATATCCCAATTTTTATTCATCTATTTAATTCTCCTTTTTCAAATATTCTCTTAATTTTTTATACGAAGTAAATTCTTTAATCTTATTTGAGTCAATTTTTTCTTCAACATTTATTTTATCTAAATAAGATATATCATACGATAATACCCAAACCTCATTACACTTATTAATAATATCTTTAAAATTTTCTAATTTATTTGGTTCTACTGTACAAATATCATAATTATCTATTTCTTTTATTTCTTTTGAATATATTTCTCCAAAAACTACAACTTTCTTTATCTCCTTTTTCCGTCTTTCCTGTTCAATATTTTCTAAAAGATTCAACTTAGTTTTTAACTTCTCATTGGCGTCCTTTAAAAGCTCTATCGTAGATAAATTTCTATTTATATCTCTTTCTTGAGATGCGTTTATTACCTTAAGCTCATCATATTTCTTTTTAATACTATAAAATTCATTTTGATACTTTTCATTTTCTTTAATATTAACTTGATTTTCTTTTTTTACTTTTTCATTTTCTTCTTGTAACATTGTTTTTTCTTTTTTTAAATTCTTTATATCAGATGTCATTTTTTTATTATTATCCTCTAATGTTGCTCGTTTTTTTTCTAGTTCAAGAACTTTCTTTTTTAAAACATCCATATCTTTATTTAATTTTTCTATCTGTTCACTATAATCATTATTTATTAATTTCTCGTTATTTTTATCTTCTCTAAGTTGCGCTTTTTCTAATTGATTATCTTCTAATAATATATCCTTAATTGTTGCTAAATCAGTTTCACGGCCTCCTATCTTTAATTTATTACTGCTGCTAAAAGATAGAATTTGCTCTAATAATTTAGCCATCTTAATCTTATCTTCTTTACTCATAATATTTAAACTACTAGCTTCTTCTATTTCCAATTCTATATTTTCTTTAGAATCATTGCTAAAATATTCATTGATCGAAGCTTTATATTCAACGTTTGATAGCTCTTTAATTATTAGCTTTTTTGGAGGTGTCATAACTCCATTTTTATATTGTATTGTTCTAAATCCTTTTATTTTTAACTTAACATTCTTAGCAATATTTATTAAATTTTCATTACTTATTATTTCTAACAAGTAACTTACCATTTTGTCATCCACTTTAACTCCCCCTCATTATACAATTATATATACTTTTTCTATATTTTTCTACAATATCAACTTTATTCATAAATAAGTGCTAATTAAAATCCCAAAAAGCAAATATCATAAAATATATACTCTGCTGCCTTCTTGTATTATATGGATATATTATTTCTATGACTAACTCAATTAAAATTAATCATTTTATCCAAACTTACTTTCATCAATCTCTCACTTGCCTCGAGCAGTACCTTCGTAATTTATCTTTTCCAAACTAATACTTCTGACCTACTATCTCCCCCCACATTAATATGAATTCCCACATAAAGTTTTCTATCTTTTGTTTCGTTATTTCATTAGCTTGATCTTCTATTTCATATCACTAATCACAACCATAACTATTACCGTTATCAATTCTTAGCACTTCCTTTATAATAATTTTTCTTCTCCAAATTGCTTTCATATATACGTTATATAGAATTTAACCATATATACTATATGTAGAGGTCAATTTAACATTAAACACAATATGTGTAAAATAATTCATTAAATTTATAGATTTTATGTATGAAGGAGGTTTATATGGATTTTAATTATATCGAAGCTTTAGTTACTAGGTGCAAGGATAATGATGAAGGAGCAAAAGAAAAATTAGCTGAAGAATTTAGGCCATTAATTTATAATATCTCAAAAAGAACTTTCATTGATGGATATAACTCATATGATATTATTCAGGAGTGCTATCAATCACTTTTTAAATCTATTTCTATGTATAACTTAGACAAGCATAGATTCGTTGCTTATGCTACCAATGCGATTAAAAATAATATAAATGATTTGATTAAGAGAATTAAAACCAGAAGCTCTACTGAAGGTAATAATGCTCTAAGTTTGCATGATAATTTTGAAAAGGACATCCCGTCACAAGAAATCTCTCCTGAGACTTCATTATGTGAAATGTGTGATTATGAAGACTTAAGACTAGCTCTAAAAAATTTAACTAAAGATGAGAAAGAACTTATAGATTTTGTATTCTTTAAAAATTATACAGTTCTGGATTATGCCCATATAAAAAATATGTGCTATTCTACTGCTATTGTAAGAAAGAAAAATATTCTAAGAAAAATCCACAATAATATTTCATTTTATTATTAAAGCTAAACGTCTAACAGCTCCAAGGTTAATTTTTTATCCTTGGAGCTGTTATTATTACAATGTGATTTATATTATATTCCAATAGTTTTAAATATTAAATATACACTTTATTCAAAACTAAAATTATTTATAACTTCAGTAGTTTCCTCCACATAGCTATCAACCACTTGATCAATTCCATCACAAATATATCTAAGGCTACAGCCCTGACATTTATCTAGTATCCCATTCTCTAACAAAGAACATTTTAACTCATCCTGAAAAGTAGAATTTCTAATTGCTAAAGCTATAAATGAAATTAAAAAGTATTCATCCAGACATTAACATATGTGTCAGTACCATAGTTAATATTGCTATAGATTATTACCATAATCACATTGTAAATGAAGGCGGTACTCAATAGAAAACAAATTAATGGATTATGGGCTTCAACAATAAACTTAATACCATAATATCAACCAAGCTTGGAATGTGAATTTTTATTTTCTCCTTGAATTAAGTTTAATTTATTCATCTTTTTTATCTTACGATATATAAAAATTAAAGATATCATTGCAGCAAGAAAATCAGCTAATGGAACAGATACAAAAATACCAGTGATTTTAAGAAATATTGGGATGATTAAAATTAATGGTATTAAAAACAAAAATGGTTTCATTATTGATAAAAATAATGCTGGCTTAGGTTTTCCAATATACTGAAAAAAGCTTGAAGCAATTACTTGAACACCTACTAAAGGACTCATAAATATCATTACTCTTAAAATAGGAACAGTCAATGCTATTAATTGATTATCAGATGTAAAAGCACCCGCTATTTTATTTGTAAAACTAATAATTATAATTAAAAATACCAATGAAATTATAACTGATGCTAAAATTGCAAGCTTTAAGCTTTGTTTTACTCTATCGAATTTTTTAGCACCATAATTAAATCCTATAATAGGCTGAAGGGCTTGTCTAATTCCATACATAGTAATGGTAATAAACCCAAATACACGATTATATATACCAATTGCAGAAACATATAAGTCAGATCCGCCATAAACTTTTAATGAATTATTTAATACTATGGCTAGAATTCCATAAGCCAGTTGAGTCATAAACGTAGATAATCCTAAGGAAATCGCTTCCTTTAATAACTTTATATTAATTGTTAAATTTTTAACTTTCACCCCTAAAATTTTGCTATTAAAACAGATGTATACTAGTAAAAATATGAAACATATTATTTGCGAAATGTCTGTAGCAATTGCAGCTCCTTTTATCCCATATTGAAGTCTTGTAACTAATATATAATCTAACGGAATATTAATTACAGGCCCTATTATCATGCTTATCATAGCAATATTAGCATGTCCCTCTGATTGTATGATGCTATTGGCAACAATACTAAAAACGAAAAAAACACTGCAATATAAAGTAATTCTAAAGAATGTTACAGCATAGGGTAGTATATTTTCCAAGGAACCAAAGATATATAACATAGGTCTTATGAAAACGAGTCCTATAACCATAATTAAAATTCCTAATAAAACAGAGGATGTTAATGCGGTCCCCACAGCCTTTTCTGCTCTTAGTTTATCTCCTGCTCCAAGACTTCTAGACGTTATAGAAGCAATTCCAACTCCTATCATTTGAGAAAGCGCCAGTATTATTTGCTGAATAGGAAAGACTATAGTTAAAGCTGCAATTCCCAAGCTACCATTAGGCTGATTACCTATAAAAATTGCATCAATAATGTTATACAATACATTAGCTAAAAATACACTTATAGCAGGAATAGAAAACTTAAAGAGTAATTTTTTGATACTACCTTCCAGAATAAAATTTTCAAGTTCAGTCATATTATTACCTCCTCTTACTTTTCTTTATTATAACAATCCGCGTAAAAGATTTTTTGACCTATCTTGCTGTTATCGGAATAAAAAGATATGCATCAATATTTTTTTGATTAGGTACAAAACCATTGGGATAAAACTCATATGCGTAATTATCGCACGGGACATACAATTCATCATTAAGTAAGCTAAACCAGTTTCTCTGTATCTGAATCTGTATCTTTTCGATTATATTTGTTAAGGAATATACTGCATAATCATTCTCCGGTATATATTTATGTACTAATTGAGCATCTTTCCTGTCAATCTGACTAAAATATCGACTATCAATTCCAGCGATAAAATCGAACTCATAACTCCTCACTTCTTCATTTTTACAAAAATCCAATCCGTAAACCCCATCAATTTGATTATATATTTTATCCAATTGCACTTTTTGAGCAGTTTGATTAAAAATACGTGCAACATCATGTTTTTTATTATCCCCATGATACAATAATCCTGTTATCTCAAAAGAATTTTTATGTATTATTTGATATTCTGTTGCTGTTTCATATGACATCACCCTCTCGATGTCTTCCTGTGTAATTGAATATTTATATAAATTTAAATATTCAATCTTATTGTCACGATAATCCCTTGGTGTAATACCAAAATATGCCTTAAACATACGGGTAAAACTTTCCTGAGAACTATATCCACACATTATAGCTATATTCAATATACTATCTCTTGTCTCTAATAATCTCATCGCTGCAATTGTAAGCCTACGCTTCATTTGATAATCCCCAATATTCTCTCCCAACACTGCTTTGAATAATCTAGCATAGTGAAATTTAGAAAAATTAAACTGCTTCGCAAGTTGTTCTAATGAAACTCCCTCAAGCAAGTGTTTTTCTAAATATTCAATTGCATCCAAAACATAATTCTTTGTATTCATAACATCACCTCATAGATTTTTCTTAATTACTTGATCTAAGCTTATATGACATAAAACTTAAAGCTACCAATGTTGCCTTTTCTAGATTTGATGGATATAATTACCCTATCTTAGAGAAAAAAAAGTACCTATGTTTTTCGCAGAATAGTACTAGAATATCATATCATTATTATACTACAATTTTTTATTATTTTTCCTATATTTTCCTCAATTATAATTTACTGTTTTAATAATATACATGTTAATCAAATTTCAAAACTGTTTTCATTATCCCAAGCCCTCCCCCATCAAATGTAATGTAATCACAATACGTAACCTACGTTTATTGAAAAAATAACCATTGCTATCAATCCAAAGGCTATAATAAATATTACAGATCCATCTATTTTTTACAAAAGTCTTCTCTCTTTTTTAATTCAATTCTTATTTCACTCCTAATCATTTAACAAACACACTCTATAATTTCATTACGCGATTAAAATTTTTCTCCACTAATATTTAAGACGTATTTTCCTATCTTAAACCACATAAAAATCGAACTTTTTTAAGCCAACAGCCTTCAAACCCGTATTATTCCAGCATATTCTTCAGAATATTAGAATATCAGAATATATATTCTAGTATTCTGAAGAATAAATATGGTGGAGAATATATATTCTTTACCATATAAGAATATTGACTAAATGTTTTGAGCTTGTTTTAAATATCTCTCTAAATTTTACAAAGCCTTATGAAAATTCTTGCGCCCTATTGCTTAGCAGCTTAGTACATTCATAAAAATAAAAAAAGAATACCAAAAGCTCTTATTGCTTTAAGTATTCCTTTTAATAATATTTACCTATTATATAATATGCATTTACAAATTTGTTAAAACTTGAGTTCATATCTTTACTAGAAATTATAAATATATTTTCATAGCTTTTCGGAACAAAATATTTATGATTTCGGTGATGCATACGCATAAGTATATTATAGTTGAGTTATCTATAATGCTCATTTCTTCTCACTATTTGTTGTATCCATCAGCTGCGTGAAGCTCAATAATTTATTTTATATCTAATTATTTATATATATTGCAATTCACAATGCACATTTCACAATTCACAATTGCGGCTAAAATTCTTGTAATATTTTTATAATTATGATGAAGAATTATTTTTGCAACGTATATATAATAATTTCATTAACTATTTTAAAATTGTTTATGTACATTCATATATCCATTAAAAGGAGGTGGATATATATGCAGGTAACTGATTTAATTAATCTTGTGGCTAACAATGGCTTTGCTATAGCTGTAGCAGCATATTTGCTAATACGCTTAGAAAGACAAATTGATAACTTATCCTCATCAATTAATAGGTTAAATACTATAATATCAGCTAAACTTGGAGTAGCTATTGATACTGATAGTCCTAATGATGATTCTCATAACGTAGCTTAAGAAAAAGGCAATAAACATTATGAAGTGCCCTCCAAATATTAAATATGAGTGTATCATATTTCTAATATTTTGGGGGACACTTCATTAATTTTCAATGTTTATTGCCTTTAAATTTGTTTAATTATATCCTATTAATCTATTCTTCCAGATTAAGTTCAAATTCATCATTTGTATCTTTAATGTCACCATACTTAAGTAATTTATCCAATATAAGTGAAGCCTTATGCGCCATCGGTCATCCAAATGAAGGATTAGTCTAATGCCTTGTTACAGCTTGCACCTTTTTCATTTATGATGCAGCTAATTATTATTCAAACTCATCCATATTGGCTGTCACTATTCCCTCTGCGCCTTGCCCTTTATCTATTTTTCCAAACCTTTTTAATGAAGAATCATATTCATCTTTAGAAACTTCCTGTCCATTTACATAATAAGTTGCACCTCCATTTATAAATCTACCTGCATTATCCCAACATGAATATACTTCTTTGCATTTATTATTTTCTAATTTATATCCTCTGGCATAATTACTTCCTTGATTTCCACCACAAATGAAAAATACTTTCTCTGAACTACTATATCCATAATAACCACCATGAGAATTTTCTATTTGTTCTACGTTCACATTTCCATTATCATATGTAACTACAAATAATGATTCCCCAGCTAATCCCAAACCACACTCTGAGTTAAATAACATCTCTGAAGTACCATCTTGATTTATATCCAAAATTATAGGGTTATATATTGAAGTTGTATTTGTAGTTTTTTTAATCCAATCTTTATCACTTAATAAACTCTCATATTTCTTTATTTCTTCTGAAGGCTCATTAATATATGCTCCATTTGAATTTAAATAGTATCCATCAATAATTATGTCATGCAGCATATAACCATCATAATCAAAATAATACCATTTTCCATCTATTAAGCTCCAACAATTTTTAGCATATGAATTACCTTCTGTATACCACCAACCTTTAGAATCGCTTTTCCACTGTGCACTTGCACCTATTGGATTTAATGCTAATACTGAAGCTACTATTAATGCACTTGCTATTATTTTTGTTAACTTTAATCTTTTCATGAATTATCCTCCTTACTCACGTTAACCTTCTTTTATAATAAAGTCAGGTTTCTATTTTAATATAACTTAAAACTTAGATTTAATGCCGTAAAAGCAACTATATATCCACTAGGACTTAATTAGATATGTTTGTAATATAGTATTGTAAGATTAGTCAGTATATTTAAAATTCTTTATTCTCTCCTTATTACTCCATTCCACCAAATTTCTCCCACCATCTAGTTCATAAACCTTATTATTATCCTTGTCAATAAAAATTGTGCTAGGCTCATAATCTTGTGGAGTTTCTATAAGTTTAAAACAAATACCATCATTTATATGAAAATCTTTATACCAATCAATACTCATGTTTTTCCCGGATGAATTAACTTTTACTTCCTGATTAGATTTAATATCCATCTTTTCATAAATTAATTTCTTATACTGTTCAACTTCATCTTTTGTTACACCTTCTACCCATTCTCCATATATTCCAATAACATATCCATCAATTACTGTATCTTTCGCCATCTCACCATTACTATAGCAATAATACCAATTATCATAATATTTATTTCTATCATTTATCCATCCAGTTTTCATATAACCATTAGAATCAAAATAATAACTTTTTCCATCTATCTGTGTCAATCCTTTAGCATATGAGCTACCTTCTGAATACCACCAACCTGTAGAATTTTCTCTCCACTGCGCACTTGCTCCTATTGAATTTAATGCCAATACTGAAAGCGCAATTAATGAACCTTCTATTATTTTTGTTAATTTTGTAGTTTTCATTAATTATTTCCCCTTTAACATCATTATTTTGTTTTCTTACTTAATTATTACATGGATAACTAAGTAACAGTCTGTCCATTTTCATAATAACCAAGCTTTCCATATACACCTTCATCATCCATGCATGAATATACTTTTTCAAAAATGATTATTCTTTAATTTGAAATCAACAAAATCCGATATCTAATCAAAGTAGCCAAATTTGACATCATCTGATTTTAAATATTTCTTAATATTTTCTTGAAAACCTTTTTCTTCTTCCTTTGAATCCATTATATAAATTTTCTTTAAATTATTTAATTTTTCAAAAGCAGAAAAATCAGTTACTTGATCAAAACTCATTGCCAAGTTTTCTAAATTATTGCAATTAGTTAAATAATTATATAACCCTGTTTATATAGTTCACACTTTAAACTGGTACGCATACACCATCTTCTCCTGCACGATATCCATCTTTAGTACAATTAGTCATCATATCTCCACTCACATAGAAATAGTACCATTTTCCATCTATTAGTTGCCATCCTTTTGCCCATGCATTATCTATCCTATACCTCCAATTATCAAAAAGAGCATTCTGTTTTTTTACCCATCCGCTTGTAGGCATTTGAGTTAGTGCTCCATCTGCTCCAACATAATATTCATCAGGATAATCAACTATTATTGAATTAGATTTCATAATTCCATTTGCACCAAAGCTATACCACTTTCCGTCTATTTGCTTCCAACTACTCCCTCGCTCTGGTGTAGCTACTGCTGGAGAGCCATCTGAATTGAAATAATACCAATTTCCATCTATCTTTTGCCACCCAGTAGCCCAAGAATCACCTATTCTATACCATCGATTGTATGTATATGAATTTTTTACACTTATCCATTCTCCTTTTTTATCTGACTTTGTATTCTCAATTACTTTCCCTGATTGCTTGCTTACTGTTTCTGCTTGAGCTTCTAATGGCATTAATGTGATTAGTGAAGATGCTAATAATAAATTAGCTATTATCTTTGTTAATTTCATAGTTTTCATTAATTATTCCCCTTTACTCATACAATACTTTACATTTACTCACTTTTTATATCATTCAGTTAATCTCAATTTTTCATCACTTATTCTCTTAATTCTTGCATTTACTATTGAATCCAAGCACCATCAGCACCTAATTGATATCCATCTATTGTTGTATCATGTGCCATTTCTCCATTACTATAGCAATAATACCATTTGCCATTATCATAAATCCAACCAGTTTGAACTATTCCATTTTTAAAGTAGTACCAATATGGATAATTCGCATCTTGAGACCAGCCATTAGTCCCGAACCATCCATGTTGCCCACTATAGTTACCTCCACAAAACTCAAATTCTGCATATATATTTCCATCCTTTAATACAGTTAAACTTCCACCACCAGTACCTCTATATTCGTTATAAATACATTTTGAATTTAATCCATAATAATAATGATTTTTAATGTATTGTTTATTTTTGAAATTATATATTTTTTCATCTATAAGATTAATCTTAGTATCTTCGTAATCGAAATGTTTTTTTACTGTTGTTTCCTCTTCAAATTCAAGATCGTCTGTCGTTAGACTTAGACCATTTTCAAGAGTAGGATTAATCCCTCGTACTATTTCAGCTTTTGCTTTTTCAATATTAACGTTATCTTCTGCATTAGCATAAATCGAATTAGATACTGCTAAAGACATTGCTATAATTGTTAAAGATATTGTTTTTACTAAATTATTTTTAATCATTATTATTTCTCCCCTGTTACGAATTTACTCAACGCTAAAAAGTATTGAGTAAATCTTACTTAGATTTAAACTCTATAAAAAATGCTATCAATAAATTACCAAATAAAAATACTTACATTAATTAGTGTATCTAAATTTACTTAGATAGAGTTTTTATTTTAGCTCTATATTGATTAGTTAATTGCTGAGCCATATCTATTCCTTGTGGAAAAGTACTTTCATTTACCGTATACGCTATAACAACCAACTTATCAGCAGAATCAAAATAAAATCTGATATTAAATCTTGTTATTCCTTCATAATATGAATATGTTACACATTTTTTCTCAGGATTTGACTTCCAATCCGCATACATGTAAAGCATATCACCGCTTGTTACATTTTTAATTTCTGTATTTCCATAAGCAGCCAATACTTCACTTAATGAACTACCAATTTTAATTCCTTTGCTTGTTTGACTTTTATCTTTCCCATACTCAGAATCTTTTTGACTTAAATAACATCCCCAGCCTTTTACGTAATCATTAGCATAAAACCAGTCAATTATATTTTTATATCCTTTTAATGAATTAGTTGTATCAGTTCCTTCAAAATTAAAATCTTCCCTTGATAATGTTCCTGTACCAGTTTTAATTACTGCTCCACTAGCATCTAATGTATTACCATCAACTATAGTATTAGCTTGCATATAGCCACTATAATCAAAATTATAGTATTTTCCATCTATATTTCTCCAACCTATAGCCCAAGAATCATCTCCTTCTGAATACCACCAACCAGTATTATCTTTCCTCCACTCTGCACTTGCTCCTATTGGATTTAATGCTAATACCGAAACTGCTATTAATGAACTTGCTATTATTTTTGTTAATTTTACGTTTTTCATTGATTATTTCCCCCTTGATAATTGTTTTTATATTTTTGTTTTCATTATTTAGATACTTGAACTTACTATTTGGTTTTATTATTTTAATATTTTATTTGCATTTTTTAATACGACGGTGTACATAAAGTTTTCCATTATTGCCTATTGTGGTAATTTCTAGATTTAATTCCCCTTTTAATCCACTATTATCTATTATCTCTACTGTTGTATTTCCTTCCTTCAATGGATTAATTTCTATTTGCTTTTTATCTGGTTCATTAATAATTCCAACAATATTTTCATCATATCCGCTAACTTTAGCAATAGTTCCGTCTGTAAAAACTTTTGATGCAATAAATTTATCTCCTTCTTTAGATTCAGTATGTATTGAAAGACATTCATCCATCTTTTCTAATTTTATATTGCCTTGTTTTCCATTCACATCAGTTATTTTAATATCTTCTTGTCCATTTCCAACATTTGCTTTAATATCTTCGCCTTCAGTTTCATCATAATCTGTTCTTATTATTTCTACACAGCTATAGTCAGGAAGATTATTTGCTATCGCTATGTCACCATCAAGAATATCTACTGAACTAACCCCATCCTCCATTTTTAATTCGCTATATGTAATATAAAAATGTTCCCTTTTATCTATTGGTTCAGGTTTTGTATTTGCATATATTACACCTGCTATTGCAACTGTTGCACTAACCCCTGCTATAGCTGATTTAATTCCAAAAACTTTTTTAGTCACTTTTGCTGTCCCACTGATTTTGCTTGATAAACTTGCATTAGAAATTTGATGTACAGTGCCAATTACAGAACTTCCACTTATACCATTAACTATATCTTTCAGTAGTATATTAGCTTTGTCTAAAGAAATTTGTTCAATTCCTAGCTGATTTTGGAGAAGTAATAATAATACTGGTACTCCTGTTCCGTATAATTTGGTTCCTTTTTTCTCCCAGGTATCTACTTCTGCTTTAATCTTCTTTCGTGCATAATTTAATCTGCTTTTAACTGTTCCTTCTGAACATTCCATATCTTCTGCTACTTCTGATAATGATAATTCATCAAAATAGTATAAATACACTGCTGTTTTTTGTTCTATGGGCAAATTATCAATTATATCTTTTATTATTTTTTGCTTTTCTTTGCTATCTAAAATTTCTTGCGGTAAGAATTCTTCATCTTCCTCAAATTGAGTTTCAAACAAGTCTTTTCCTTCTTCTGATAATAAAATTTCTTTCTTATTCTTTTCAAAGTATCTGTTCGCTTTATTAATTGCTATCCTATTTATCCAACTTTTAATAGCATATGGATCTTTTATAGTTCCTATTTTGCTATTTACAGTCAAGTATGTTTCCTGCATTAAATCAAAACTTGTATGTTCATTTTTGGTGTAACTGTAAAGTAAGTTATATACTTGTTTATTAGTTTCATTATAAATAATTTCAAATGCACTAATATCCCCTTCCCTAAGTTTTTCAGCATAATGTGCCAATTCATTATTGTTCATAGATATATTTCCCCCATTAATTATGGTATTTTACATAATTTATTACATTTTACTATATATATTTCACTAGTGGTACATATTTTATTAATTGTATAAATTATATTAATTGATATATATAACTTATCTCATTTATTTTTACTTCTCTTTAGCCTGACTAATTATTTTATTGTAGATAATTCTTTTTGACTCATATGATAAGCTTTCAGAAAATATTAAATTTTGGAGAAGTATAGTTATAAGGAAACTCGACTCACATTCGTTCGCTGGATACTCACAGATAACTTATCCTCATCAATTAATAGGTTAAATACTATAATATCAGCTAAACTTGGAGTAGCTATTGATACTGATAGTTCTAATGATGATTCTCATAACGTAGCTTAAGAAAAAGATAATAAACATTATAAAGTGCCCTCCAAATATTAAATATGAGTGTATCATATATCTAACATTTGGGGGCACTTCAACTCTCTGATAAATCACTATTTATCTGTATCTTTAGCCTATATTCTTAATTAACTTTTATTTTTAGGAAATTCCTTTCTACTTATATTTCTCTGTAAATGATTAGTTGTTTTCATTAGATATATTTTCTTTTTTTATACAAGGTTTCATCATAGAAAACAGCTCATCAATATTTTTTTGATTTACATTCCAATTAAATATTTGTGTTTGTAATCTACACTCTGATTTAATAGTTACTTTTGTTGTATATTCATTAACACTTTCTAGAGTCAAAATAATATCTTCTCCCCATGACTTCATACTCATTTTGCCTTTAATTATAAAACCATAGCCATTATACTCAGTAACACATTTTATGATTTCGAATTTATTTTTTTCATTAATTCCATATGACAGAGTATCTTTTAGTGTATCAATTGGAATTTCAACAATTCTTTTAGTTTGTACTTTTTTGCCCATTACTTATTCCTTCCAAATTAATTCTATTTCAAGTAATTATCAATATTAGCCTTTTTCTTACAAGGCGGTTTCTATGATTACTATTTATCTTCACAGCTTATATCCAATTTAAACTAACATCTATCTTTTTAACTCTGTAGAGAGTATATATCTGAAAATTCTATTTGTATTTTTTCTATATTAGTTTTAAATAGAATTTTATCTTCCTCTTCTTCATTTTTAATCAATTCTACTGGTAATTCTATTATAAATTCACTACCTTGTCCTTCAACACTTGAAACACTTATTTTCCCACCATGCATTTCAACAAAAGATTTAACAAGATATAATCCTATTCCAGTTCCCTCACATTTTCTTGAAAGAGTGTTATCCACTTTACCAAAACGTTCAAATATAAAATTAAGTTTGTCCTTTGGAATACCATCCCCTTCATCCCTTACTTTAACGTTAACACTTGTTTGTTTATCTATAAACTCAACATATATATTTCCCTTAGAATGACTATATTTAAGAGCATTCGATATTAAATTAAGCATTATACGCTCCATCATATCATGGTCAAATCCCATGATCTTTTCCTCAACGTTTGTATCAAATATAAGTGTTATATCTTTATCATTGACATAAGATGCCACAGATTGAGTGATCTCTTCGATAATATTTACAATATTGCCATTTCTTTTTTTCATTCTAATAAATCCAGAATCAGAATTTAACTTAGTTACATCTAAGAAATTATTTATTATTCTAATCAGTCTTAAACAATTTTGTTTCATTGTTTTAAAGTATGATTTACATTTTTCTATGTTTTCCAAATTATAATTGTAAAAATAAATATTTACAGTTTGAACTGCTGAATAAATTACATTAACAGGTGTCTTAAGCTCGTGAGACATATTAGTAAAAAAGTCCATTATAAGATTGTTAAATTCTCTTGACTCATTAAGTAACTTTAGATTTTTTTCTATATCTTCTTGTAGCGATTCAACTTTCTTTTCAGATGTTATATCTCTTAAAAATGTCAAAACTGATGGTTTCCCTTTATAAGTAAAAAAAGATGATGTATTAATCACCGGAATGAATTCACCATCACAATTTAATATGCTCTCCTCACTTGTAATCTTTACAAGCTTATTATGGCTAATTCTCGAATATTTTTTTTTAATATCTTTGTTAACTTCCGATAAATAATGATTATAAAAGTTCTCTCCCTTTAAACCTAATAATTTAGTTGCACTTGCATTAGCATATATAACTTCTCCATTTGTATGTACAATAATTGAGTTTAATGAATTTTCAAATAACATATCATAACAAATTTTATTATTTAATAATAGAGATTCCATCTCTTTTTTTTCATTGCTTAATGTATTAAGAGTTTCATCTTTCTTTTTATTATTTTCAGCTTCAATATTAACATAATATCCCAAAATCCACGCAACAAGAATAAACACACCACACATTATTAAATCTTTTTGAAAATATACATTAACTCCATTCTCTAAGGGAGCATATAATAAATCTGCTCCAAGAATAACACCACAAGAAAAAAGTGATGTTACTATTCCACATTTAGAACCATATTGAATAATTGAATATATTATTAATAACAGAAATAAATATTTGCATTCACTTTGATATGCTTTGGATAAATATATAGGTATGGATATAATAAATATAAAAATAATGTTATCTATTAACCATGAATTTTTTAATATAATTCTTTTTTGTAAGACTATACCAGTAATTATTAAACACAAAATGAAATTTATTCCAATAAAAAGCGAAGAAAAAATTGACATATATATATTAAATTGAGTATTTTCGTGTATATATAAGCTTGACCAATACTCTGGCAAATTCATATGTATTATTATGCTACTAAATACTATAATTGCAATTTTAATAAAACACATCATTATTTTTAATTTGTTATTGTGTTTACTTGTATAAGTATCCATATGGCTATATTCCTTTCAATAAATAATTATTAAAAGTAAAAATTGTCACTTGAATTTATGACAATTTCTACTTTTAACATTGATATTAATTATTATTAATATCTCTTAAACATTTCGGTTCTTCTGGTTGATATAATCCCCAACCACATGCTGACGCAGAAACTCTAAGTGCCATTCTTTCACAAATATTTGATGTAAATTTAATTAACAAAGTTCTAAAAATATTATTCATTAATTTCATCTCCTCTGCATTCTATATTTATATTAAAGATAATTTGGAATGACTTTCTTATTTTTTAGTACAAATTTCAAAGTTATGATTGACATTATAAATATAATTAAGCTTGGAATCCCATATAGTAATCTTGTCATTGGCTGTAAAACAGAAATATCTGTATCTACATTTAAGCCACTTAGTAATAACATGTTCATAGTCTCACTTAAAGAAAGCATAAAATATAATAAAAAAGTTCCTAGCAGATTTTTTATTAACGGTATATCAATAATAAACATAACAATAATTATAGTTAGCATTATACAAATATCTGTATTTACTCCATAGTATATAGGTAAACATCTTATAATAAAACACAATATAGCTAATACTAAACTTGAAAGTATGTATTTAAACATATCAATAGTTTTTCTAGAAAATATGTGTATCCCCCACATCAAAATAAATGTTTCTGGAATAAGTCTAAAAAAGAAATCTACGCAAGTAAGTCTAAACATTACATTCCTCTCTTTTCTTTAATATTTTATATATTTAAAAGTTAAAGTATTTTCTATATTAATCACTATTTTAAATTATTTTTTACATTTTCTCCTTTTTGCATTGTCATCTTCCACAGGCTTATTTTCATGTATATTTTAACAATCATATTTCTACTATAAAATGATTGTTTTGTTTATCCTATTTTTAAAATTACTTTGTCTTTGGTTCCACGTATGTTCCCATTCCCTCAATTATGTATTTTACGGCGGAGTCAACTTTGTTTAAAAAGTTTATTCCATTTTTAGTAAGAGTAATAGTCTGCCATAAGACTCCAACACTAATACTTTCTATTAATTTTATGTAATACAATTCTGAAAATTTTTCGTTGAGCATGAATAAAATTATTATTATAAATAAAAAAATAAATATAGCAAAAATAGATTTCCTCTTAAATTGCTTTCTAGTTTCAATATTTTTAATAGGCTTCTTAATACTATCTACAGGTGCATTTCTAAAAACTGTTATAAATGCAAATATTATAATACCACCGCTTATTACTGCTACAGTAATACTATTTATGCTGTAAAATATATTATTAATTAAAATTCCAGCTAATACTGCTGAAAATGTTCCTATTATAACACATCGACTTGATGAGGATGCATGTACACCGCCTGAATATTTTCTAAGAATACTGGAAGTAATAGAAAATATTAAAGCTTCATAAAACACTCCAAAAAGTAACCCAGCAATTATGACCCATAAGATAGCAAATAGCATTTGAAACAAATTTATTGCTCCATATACGATTATCTGTTCTTGTTCTTCATTAACATTCAAAAATAACTTTGCATTATTACCAATTTTAGTTGCTATTTTTTCAGCTAGAGACATTTTCGCTCATCCCTTTATTTTTAATAATTATTTCATGATTATTATGCATAATAAAACAAACATAATAACAATGATTAAAATTATGCAAGTTTCTTTATGCCACTTAGTATATAGACAAACAACATATTGCTTACTAAATTAATATAGATAATAATAGAGCAGAAAAATCAAATTGGCTTTCTATATTAATTACCATTTTACCTTTTTACAACTTTAAGCCTTATCAAATTAATTTACATATTTTGTTTATATATCTTATAATAAGCACATTTTTATAATAATGTAAATAGAAATGGAACAAAACGTCAAAATATTGGAATAAACGGAAATTTATTGGATAAATATGTATAAAGCTATAATAGTGCAAAAACACTTGAATAATTTTACAACTGAATAAAATAAAAAAACATCTATGATAAATCCTTGTTATAATTGAGTTACCACACAACAATGACAGCAAGGAGCTATACATAAATGTTTCAGAACACAATTATATCAGATGAGCTATCAATATACAATTTTTTAAAACAACTAAATTTTGATTTTTACTTAACTAAGCCTCAATTAAGGCATTTAGAAAATATAATGAATGCTATGATATCAAAAGGTTATAACGGTAAAATTTCCGACATAGCGGAGCTTGTTCCTTCGAAACATCGAACTAGTATTACTAGATTTTTTTCAAATAGTAATTGGAATGAAAAACTTTTAGAAAGAGCATTAAAAGCATATATCATAGAACTTATTTGGGCTAAATCAAGAGAATCCAAACAGCCAATATACTTTATTATTGATGACACTATTTCTGAAAAGACAAAGCCCTCGTCAAAGGCTAAAAATCCAATTGAAAAGTGTTCGTTTCATAATTCTCATTTAAAAGGTAAGAATGTATATGGTCATCAAATAGTAGTTTCTTTACTATCGTGTGACGGATTAGTGCTACCATACTCAATTGATATCTATGATAAAGAATATATGAGTAAAATAGAATTAACTCAAAAATTAATTACAACACTTCCAAAGCCTGAAAATAAAGGCTATGTGTTAGCAGATAGTTGGTATAGTTGTAAGGATATTTTTAATGCTTCTGAAAAAGCCGGCTATAGCTATATTGGTGCTTTAAAAACTAATAGGGTCATTTTTCCGTATGGCCATGAAAGACTAGGAATAAAACTTCATAAGTTTGCTACATTATTAAAGATTGAAGACTTTGACCTCGTCACCGTCAAAGACAAGCAATACTACATTTACAATTATGTTGGCAACTTAAAAGATAGAAAGAATGTTTCTATTGTTTTAAGTTATCCTAAAGATGCTTTCCAAAAAGATGGCGCATTGAAAACTTTTATTTCCTTAGAGAAATCATTAGCACCGTTAGATATTTTAACTCAATATACCGACCGATGGGCAATCGAACCATTTTTTAGAGATTGCAAAACGTACTTAGGACTAGATGGATATCAAGTAAGAAGTGGAAAAAGCATTAATAGATATCTAATTATAATGTTAGTAAATTATACTTATTGCAAAATATACTGTATTGATTCTCTTCACTTTAATACTGGATATAAAGCTGCTAAAAAAAATTTAGAAAAGTCCAAAGTAATATATATTTACAAAGCTGCCGCAAGCGGTACGCCGATAGAAAAAATTTTTGAGTCATTAAAAATAGCTTAAGAATCTGTTTTTTTATTCAACTGTAAAATTATTCAAGAAAAACTGCACTATTATAGTATAAAGTTTATAGATCCAAGCAAACGCCCTTTTGTTCTTTCGTTACTGTACAATTTATCGGTTATCATCATCAATTAACAAATTAAATAATATAATATATATATTGCAAAAATAATCCTTCATCATAATTCTAGAAATATTACAAGAATTTTAGCTGTAATTGTGAATTGCAACATATATATCAGCTAAACTTTGAGTAGCTATTGATACAGATAGTTCTAGGGAGTATCAATAAAAATCTTTCGATACTGCTTCTGTCGCTTTATTAATAAAAGCAGCAATTTTACTTGGACTTTCCTTCATCCCACTATTGACCCACTTTTCTATTACTGCTATAGTGCCATATGCGGTAAATGTGTACCAATTATCAAATAGTTTTTGATCAATATATTTTTCTTCCTTCTTCCATTTCTCAATATTTAATTCGTGGCTGATATAAATAATACGTTTCAATAATTCTTTATCCCCGTTCTCTGAAAATAATACTCCACATATATTGCTATTTGCTTTTATATACTTACAAATTTCATATGATAGTTTTTCATAAGTTTCAAGGTTCAAAGTACGTTCCGCAACCTGCCTGATTTCTTCATATAACTCACCTTCAATATTTGAAAGAAGTTCAAACTGATTCGCATAATGTGAATAAAAAGTATTGCGATTGATATCTGCTTTTTTGCATATATCTGTCACTGTAACTTTGCTGATAGGACGCTCTTTCATAAGTTCCAGTAAACTGTTTTTTATAATCATTTTTGTATATTTCACCCGGCGGTCTGCTTTTTCGTATGCCATAATACCGTTGCCAAAACCTTATAAAACTTTATAAAACTTGTTTAATTCCCTGTTTAATGTGTTTTATTTTGTGATTCTAAAAGAATATACTACTTTCATTGAAGTAATCTAATCTGCTTTTCAAGTTTTATAATGTTGCTAGTTTTGACAAACTTCCTCCCTTCTTTATTTAACTCATATTTTCTTGATATTTTGCGCTGCAACCTACGTAATCTTTTTTCTAATTTATTAACTAATCGTGTTTTATTTATATTTCTAAAAGTCATTCCATTAGTACATATAGCTAGGTCTTTAATTCTAACATCTATGCATATTGATTCAGTGGTTAATTCCATTACTAGTGGTTCTTTTTCTACGCCTACAGATAAATACCAATACTTACTATAAAAACTTACTCTTGGATTCGTATACTTAACACCAATTGGTATTTGTTCGGCTGTTCTAATCCCCCCACTTTTTAAATTAAAACCATATTGGCTTTGACTTTTAGTTTTATATTGTCATTATAGAATGATGTTTTAGACCTTCTTCTGCTTTTTAACCTTGGTCTATCTGTTAGTCCTTTAAAAAATCTTTTGAAAGCTTCACAACCATCCATAGGGCTTCTACTTCAACTATTAACTTATTCATATATAAGTTAAGTTTTCGTATAGAATCCCTATACTTCTTAATCTTCTTCATTTTAAGTATTAGCCATAATCTCAGTAATAATTCCACATTTACTACATAGATTTTCTATAATTTCAAATCCCAAAAATATTTTCTTGCCTTAACCAAAAAAAATGATTGAGTTGTTCTTTTTAATGTTTTCTAAAGCTTTATTTGCTATTTATTTACCTTCCCTAAATAATTCAGTGAACGAACAACACTTATCTGATTTGTAAGATATCGAACGTAATGTTATCGAACTGCCTGTTGATTAAGTAGCACTGTGTACTTATAATATATTTAACATCTAACATATTTGAACGTTCAAATAAATTATAATTTTAAATGGAGGTAACACAATGGGAAATATAACTATAGTACCTGTGTGGATTATTCAAGATATTTTAGTTCTAATCATCGCCGCATTAATGGTCTTCTATATAATTAAAAACGAAGAACGTCCAAAGATTGTATTAATTCAATTCATATGTTTTGTTTTTTTCTACGCCTCAGCCTTTGAAAATGTTGCGGCAACTATGGGAGTTATGGGGAAAGAAGGTTTTTACTCATATGGGCACAGTATCCTAATGATATTCAATATACCAATAACTGTTCCAATTATCGAGTTTCTTATAGTTTACTCAACGTTGCGTGTTTTAAAGATGGTCAATATACCATCATGGAGTAAACCATTTATTGTTGGACTCATGGCTATGATTTTTGACTTTTCCATGGATCCGGTGGCCATTAAACAGATTTTTCATACAGCGGAAGGAGTTATTGGAAGGTGGAGCTTTATTCCTCTTCCTGGTGAACCTTTAATATATGGTGAACCTGTCATGAATTTTACATATAAATGTCAAGCTAGAAATGTAACTTTTTGATCATTTAAGAATGTGGTTTTTTAATCTTCTTCTTGTTTAAAATGATCTTTTAGTCTATATGATTTTCCATTGATTGTAACAACATGGGCGTGATGTAAAATTCTATCTAAGATAGCACTAGCTATAACAGGATCATAAAAAATATCATCCCAAGAGTTAAAATTTATGTTGGTAGTTAAGATAGTGCTTTTTTTCTCATACCTCATATCAATTAATTGGAAAAACAGTTTCGAATCTTCTTTATCTATAGGTAAATATCCCAATTCATCAATAATAAGAAGTTTATACTTACTAAAATGCTTAAGTCTAGCATCTAACCTATTCTCTAAATTTGCTCGTTTTAGCTGCTGCAGCAAATCATTACACTTAATGAAATATGTACTGTACCGGCGCTTCGCAGCCGCGATTCCTATAGATGTCGCAAGATGTGTTTTCCCAACTCCGCTAGAACCTAAAAATACAATATTTTCTTGTGATTCTAAAAAACGCAGTGTTAAAAAATCCAATATTTGATCTTTATTAATTCCAGGTTGAAAATTAAAGTCAAAATCTTTAATTTCCTTTTGATGTGGAAAAGCCCCAACCTTAACCATTGATTTAATCATATTGGCTTCTTTACAGTCGATCTCGTGAGCTGTAAGCTTAATTAAAGCATCAACAAAAGATAGATTGTTTTTTGTTGTAAAATCAATAACTTCGTCCAAATGAGTAATCATTTGCTTCATCTTCAAATATTCTAAATTATTTATGAGTTGTGTATATGTACTATTCATTTTGATATATTTCTCCTATCATTTTCAAATTATTTCTGGCTACTTCTATCATTTCATATGAATTTTTATTAAATGTTAAACCACTGATTTCAGCATAATGATCAGCATGATAATTTAACTTCTGATTTTTTATTCTATGAATAGTAACTAACTTTGTGCTATAATACACATGTAGTTGATCATCATAAACTTGAAGTTTTAGTTTTTTACCTATATATTCTGGTGGTACAGAATATTGGTTTGATTTATATGAAATCATACTTTGGCGATTTACTTTAACATTTGTGGTGATTATTTTGTGGTGATTTCTTATCTGTACTTTAGGCAGTTCTGATAAGAAATCTTTTTCTTTTTCTAAATGCAATATGGGTATTTTACCAGTTGATGTATGGCATGTACTATTAATTCTATTGTTTAAATCCGAAACAAGCTTATGCAGACCTTCATAATCTAAGGTTCCATTATAGGCCCTTATTTCGTCTAATAGTTTCATAGGAGCCTCAACTTTTGCTTTTGTATTCGGTCTTCCTGCTATGCAGGGACGGACCTTAAATCCATAGTCATCTGCAAATTGTTGAAATTTATTGTTTACTTTTCCCTTAGAATAAGTAGTTCGAGGGTTATCCATAACTGTTTTCATGTTATCTGTTAGTAATTCTTTTGGCACACCTCCAAAAGTTTCGAATGACTCATCTAAAAAAGATAGTAGTATATCTTGCGTTTTATCAATCGATAATTTATATACTCTAAACCTTGAGTATGAAAGGATTACCACAAAAATATTTATATTAATAATTTCACCTGTAGTCAAAACAAATTCTATATTTTCTTTCCAATCCAATTGTGCTTGTTGCCCTTTCTCCGTTTCATATCGCATAGGCGAAGCATTTGATATATGTCCTTTTTTCCTATTATTAAAGTACTCATTAAATTCTGAGTGATTAGAAATGTATCTTCTAAACGAAGATTGTGCGCAATCTAGTCCATGATTATCTTTTAGATATTGCCATAAAATACGTTTATAATAAAATACTTGAATTGAATCTTTGCTAAGAAGCTCTTTTATAATAGGCTCAAAAGCTTCTATTTTAGATTTGCATTTTCTAGTGGTAGGTTTGACATATCCATTTATATATTTGCCTACGGTTCGAGGATCAACTCCAAGTTCTCTAGCTATTTGGCTTTTATTTACTTTCAAATTGTTTACCTCCATAAGTGGCTTTAATTTATGAAGATCTTCTACCTTATTTATTTTAATTTCTGAATAAATGTTTGTTTGTATAATCATAATTACCCCCAATAAATATTGGGTAATTATAATTTATAAAAACTAATTTGTACATTCTTAAATGATCATTTCCTTACATTCTTATCTTATCATTTATATTACAGGATGGATTTACATAGGTGGGTACTGGACTGTATTCATATTACTAGGTGAATGGTGGCATAAAAAGAAAAACTATAGTAATCTAATTGGATACATATATCCGTTTTTGGCTGCAATTCTTTCTCTAGCCTGTTTAGTTTCACCTATATCCAACTTTTTTAATTATATGGGACCATTTTTCTCCAGAGCTTCTAATATGCAATGGGTAATGTTGATCTCTCTTTCTGTAATTTCAGTGGGAGTTTTAGTGTTAGCTTTCATCAAGTTCTGGGATCGTAAGGTCATTAGTTCTATGGATTACAAAAAAGATTTTCCTATCATGTTTACATTCCTAGGTTTTCCTCTAGTTAATACTTTATTTTGTATTATTGGTGGATATATGAATATACTATGGCTTGTTGTCCTTGCACAGGTGTTATTATTGCTATGCTGGAGTGGAATTCATATTTTGAGTAAAAAAGTTATTCTCAAGAAATGAAGTGCCCTAGCAGGTTAGATAAATATTTGCACAATAGAATTTTACACCGTCTTATTCCATTGAGCCATTAATTAGCAACCAATGAAAATCTCGGATGTCATCTATAAACAGGGCAAAAAAATCGGGCCGAAAAACGCATTTTTCAGTCCCGATTTTTTCTCATTTTCCACTTTAAAACCACTACATATTGTGGCTTACCTGTTTCACTTGCCCTTAGAACCACTATTCGTCATCAAAATTATCGTCTCCACGTGTCACATTACTGGAAACAATTCAATAATGTTTTTAGCATTCTTGACATTTTTGATAACATTTTTAAAAAACCTCATTTATTTATAGTACAGTTCACAGTAACAGTTGTAAGTTATATACATCTACTCTATCGAAAATAACGCCGCTTTTTCTGCATGAATTAATGTTGTATCAAATAATGGTGTTTTGGTATCTCTTTGTTGAACTAACAAACCTATTTCTGTGCATCCCAATATTACTCCTTGTGCTCCTTTATTAGTTAACTTATCTATAATATTTAAATAAACCTCTTTGGAATGTTTGGATATAATGCCTACACATAATTCATTGTAAATAATTTTATTTACAGTTTCTATATCTTCTTTATCTGGAATCAATACTCTAATCCCATCTTCAATCAACTTGGATTTATAAAAATCTTGCTCCATAGTATACTTTGTCCCTAATAAAGCGATTTTTGTAATATTTTCTGCCTTTAATACTTGTGCTGTTACTTCTGCAATATGTAATATAGGAATGCTGATAGCTTCCTGAACTTTGTCAGCCACTTTATGCATAGTATTAGTACATATAACTATAAAGTCCGCACCTGCTTTTTCTAAAGTAAGAGCTGCTTCTGATAAAATCTGTGCACTTGCTTCCCACTCTCCAGTTGATTGACATTTCTCTATTTCATGAAAGTCAAGACTGTATAATAAGCATTTAGCAGAATGTAATCCCCCAAGTTTCTCTTTAATAACATTATTTAGAACTTGATAATATGTGACTGTGCTTTCCCAACTCATTCCTCCAATTAAACCAATTGTTTTCATTTTTACTTATCGCCCCAATCTTTAATATATATTATTAAGCTACTTATATTCTAACAATATAATACTATTGTAGCATAATATGCAATGGTTAATTTATTTAATTTTTGTTATTTGAATTTGAAACCTTATATTAACTCTTCATCGTTTCTTTACTCAGATCTATAAAAGCTCTTAATGCCCTTGAAACCCATTTATCCCTATGATATACCATTTGCGTAGCCAAATAAAAAGAATCTTCCCACCAATTAAGTTCTATTAATTCCTTTCGTTTCAGCTCCTCCTGAGCAGCAATCTTGGGAAGCAACGTTATTCCAAGTCCGCTCATTGTCAATTGTTTGATTGATTGGATACTGCCCATTTCCATTATTGATTTCGGAGTTATCCCAGCATCATTGAGACTTTGTTCAAAAAGATTTCGGTAACCGCAGCCTTTTTCTGCAACAACTATGTTACAGTCAGCAATATCTTCAGGATAAACATATTTCTTGAAAGTGAGTGGATGTCCTGGGGTTGCTAATAAAACTAAAGGTTCAGGAAATTCCAATTCTGTAATTAACTCAGAATCATTGATTTTCTGACCAATGATAAAAGCAACATCAATCTGATTTTCTCTTATCAATGTTTTACATTTGTTATTGCCTTCCATTTTTAGAATAATTTCAATCTCCGGATAACGCTCATGAAATTCCTTTAATATAGGAGGCAGCCTTACAGCACAAAGTGATTCATTAGCCCCTATTGTCAAAGTTCCCTTTACTACATCTGATGTAATTAAAGTGCTTTTTGCTTCATCACAAAGTTTAATTATTTGCTTAGCATAAACATGAAACTTTTCCCCTTCTGAAGTCAAAGATATACTTTTCCCTAATCTTTCAAACAAATTAACACCTAATTCTTTTTCCAACAGTTGTATCTGAGCAGTGATAGCAGATTGCGAATATCCTAGCTCAAATGCTGCTTTGGTAAAATTACTCAGTTTAGCTACGGTAATAAATGCATTTAATTGACGAAATTCCATTTCTATATCCCCCAAAAATCAATCATTTATTTTGATTGTTACAATTTAAACTATTGATTTCACTAATTATTAGTAGCATGATATCATATTGTTACTATCTTTTCAAATTTAATCATTAAGGAGGTAAGCTATGTTCAATTTATCTGCACTTTTATCTTATGTTCTTGTTTCAACTTTTACGCCTGGTCCAAATAATATTATGTCTATGACAAATGGTACTAACTTTGGATATAAAAAAACATTTAAATTTGTTCTAGGTGCTACAACTGGTATGGCTTTGATTATGTTATTGTGTGGTTATCTTAACCTATTTTTATTTAAACTTCTTCCCAACATAAAGTTGTCTATGGAAGTATTTAGTTCGGCATACATAATATATTTAGCTATCAAGATACTCAAAAGTAATTCTAACCCAAATGCAATTAATGATTACAGCATCAACACATTTAAATCTGGAATGCTTATGCAATTCATGAATCCTAAAACAATACTTTATGGTATAACGGTAACTTCAATTTTTATAATCCCCTACTATAAATCGAGCATAATATTATGCTTATTTGCTATATTCCTCTCATTAGTAGGATTTATATCGATGTCCTGCTGGACTCTTTTTGGTGCATTATTTCAAAAAATTCTTAGCCGTCATAGAAAGTTATTTAATATTGTTATGGCATCTCTCCTAATATATTGTGCATTATCAGTTCCCGATTTTAAACTTCTAATTCATTTATCTGATGTCTAGACGGGGTACCCCTTTGAATTATTAAAATGTGCATTGAAAAATGGTATAGCTTTTATTTCAGGCGAAGCATTTTTCCCAAATGGTGGTCATAAAAATACCTTACGCCTGAACTACACAAATATTAATGAAGAGAAAATAAGAGAAGGAATTATGATTCACTGTATCCATTAATAAGTGATACTCCATTTTCCTTACTCTCTTATTATATTTAGGCACAATCAAATAAATAACAAGTCCATTCGCCAGTGTCTTTTTTATTGACAAAGTAAACTATACTAAATTTTTATAGTCAGCTAGCTTACCTTCAAAATTGATAACTTGACCATTGTGATTTTTTTCATCCAAAGCTAAACCTACAATCCATTCTGCAGCTTCTTCAGGCATTTTTACACCCTTTCCTGTTGTATGATTATTCAAATCAGTTGAAACGGCACCGGGCATCACTGCAAATATCTGTACCGGAAGAGCACTCTCATCAATGCTAATTCCCCAAGACTTTGTCATTATATTAAGTGGTGCTTTTCCAGTTAGGTATGCAAAAGGGTTCATATTAGGAAATGGCATTGGTTCAATTGGAATTGAAACATTGACTATTTTGCCATGGTTCTCTATAAGAATGGGTAATAATCCTTTCGACAGCTCAAATGGACCAAGAAAATCTACTGTATAAGTTTCTAAAAGCTCTTCTTTTGTAAATTCCCAGCTAGGGCGTTTAATAAGTGGTCCAGATATGCCTGCATTATTAACCAATAAATTAAGCTTTTTATATTCATTTGAAACTCGCTGTACTGCCTCTTTTATACTTTCACTATTTGAATAATCTATTTTTATTAAATCAACAGGACCATACTTAGCAAGTTCTGTTATTGCATTCTTGCCACGGCCTTCATCTCGAGCACCAACTAAAACGTGATATCCTTCTTTTAATAATTTTTTAGAAATTTCAAAACCTATTCCTTTGTTGGCACCAGTAACTAATGCTGTTTTCATAGTAAGCATCTCCTTTTTTTAACTTGTGTTTCTTTAGTATGGTTCTAATATTAATGTATAATCGCTTGATTCGGAAGTTCAAATAGGTTAGCATGGTATTAACTAAAAGTTTATGCAAAAAGGAGATTCTTTAAATGAATGAACAATTGAATGCTTTTATTCAGGTAGCAGAGTCTGGTAGCTTTTCCAAGGCTGCTGAAAAACTATTTGTTTCCCCAACGGCTGTGATGAAACAGATTAATTCCCTTGAGAAGAAAGTGGGTGTACCTCTTTTCATCCGCACAAACCATGGTGTTGAACTGACTGATGCAGGAAAATCCTTCAATAAGGATGCGGAATTTATTTTGCAGTATTTTCAAGAAGCACTACTGCGTACACGTAATACAACGCATGTAGATAAGCATATTATTCGGGTTGGGACCTCTATACTTAATCCCTGTAAGGTTTTACTGGATCTTTGGAATGAAATCAGTAATCAACATCCCCAGTTCGAAATAAAAATCGTCCCTTTTGAGGATGATGCATATACATTACCAAACACTTATCGTAACATTGGCAAACATTTTGATTTCATAGTAGGACCATTCCTAACAGAAAATTGGAATGATTATTCTCATACACTTAAGCTAGGAACTTACCGTTTTTGCTTTGCTGTATCTCGCAAACATCGGCTTGCTTCTAAGAAAAAACTTTCTATAACAGATTTGTATGGAGAAAAGTTGGTTGTAATGAAAGGTGGAACTAGTGCATCCATTGATGAAATCAGTGAATTTTTCATAAAGAACCATCCTGAAATTCATATTAAAAGTGTTCCTCGTCTTTATGATATTGATGTATTCAATCGCTGCGGGCAAAATAACCTTATCCTCTTAACATTAGATGCCTGGTCAGATATTCATCCCTCCTTAGTGACCATCCCTAGCGATTTGGATTTCACTATACCTTATGGCTTGTTCTACCCCTTAAATCCATCCAAGGATGTGATTGAGTTTTTAGAAATAATAAAAGAAATGCAAACTAATCATTAATTTTAAACAATACTGCCTTCTAATGTATTGCTGATAGTTCCGATATTTTAGTGTCTTAAAGCATTTTTTCTTAGCATAGTAATCTTACATATTTTTTACAATAGAAAAAGCCTTAATCACTGTTTTACTGGTAATTAAGGCTTCTTGTCCAATCACATAATCTTTTAAATTTTGTGGTGTTAGTTCTACTTGAATTATTAGCGAGATAGCAAAATCATTACTACAAATTATCAAGGGATTTGTATAAGTTCCCCCATTACTACATACCATCTTATCAACATATTCAGCAATAACACCTGAGAATCAATGTAATTCTTATACTTTTTTTCTTCAAGTTCTTTCTCTTTTTCTACGACTATGATATCCCCTCACCCATCTTCATATTTATTTCTGTATCGCCCATATTTATTGTCTAGTTTCTGTAATATATCTTGAATAATTTCTTGAAGCTCCTTGAAAATAAAAATGCTCTTACCATATTTCTAAGGTAAGAGTTTTCAATAGAATAATATATACATTTTCTATCATTTCAAAGAAAATCCCGTTATTTATGATACGGTTCACCGTAACGGACATAAAGGAGACTTTTCTATATTGCATATGTGCATAATTTACATTTTAGTGCTTGAGTTAACCAACCAATTTTCAACTCTTGCAAGTAGTGCTTCTCTTAACTCTGGTCTATCATCTCCTGCAAGATCTTGATCTATTTCA